>NZ_LMJZ01000023.1:0-170821 GCF_001421155.1 Sphingomonas sp. Leaf5
TCACCGACGCCAACTCCTGCTACCACCTCGCCTTTGCGCGGATCGGCGCGCCCGAACCCCACCAGCAGACCAAGGCGCAGACGCATCTGATCGAATCGTCCAACGCCTCGTTCCGCGACATGCTGGCCCGCTTCAACCGCCGAACCAAACGCGCTTCCAAGACCCAACAGATGTTCGAGATCACCCTCGACATCTTCCTCGCCAGAAAACGTCTACAGAGTCCGACGTGAACACTCCCGCCTGCGCGGGGGTACGACAAGGGGCAGGGATCAGTACTTTCGCAGAGGTCTCGACGTGGTCTGGGGTCCCTCTTCTTATCCTCGGTCGCGGTAGGTGCGTACTCCAGATTGGCGCATGACCTTTGCTAAGGCCTGGCCCCGTACCCCGGCGAAGGCCGGGGCCTAGTTGGGGGACGTAGGCAAGTTAGGGAACAGCCTTCCCAACTGGACCCCGGCCTCCGCCGGGGTACGGGTGGAGCGTGAGGACAGGACTGCTGCCCGTTCCTGCGGAGTAGCGGCTGCATGAAGTCGAATTCCCGTATCGACGCACCCGCACAACCGAAAGGCGTCACCCCCACCGCGCCGCCGCGGCATCGTCACTCGCCCGCGCCTCGACCCAGCGCGCGTCACCACCACGGCGCTCCCGCTTCCAGAACGGGGCACCGGTCTTCAACCGGTCGATCAGGAACGCACACGCCTCCAGTGCCGCGCCGCGATGCCGCGCGGTCGTGGCGACGAATACCACCCGGTCGCCGGGCACCATCGGCCCGACGCGGTGGACCACCACCGCCTTCGCCAGATTCCAGCGCGTCACCGCCTCTTCGCACAGCGTCTCCAGCGCGCGCTCGGTGGCTCCCGGATAATGTTCGAGCGCCAGTTCGGTCACACCGTCGTCGCCGCGCACCAGCCCGGTAAAGGTCGCCACCGCCCCGGCATCCTCGGCCTCGGCTGCGGCGAACTCCGCCGCCAGATCGATCGGCGCGTCCTGTACGACGACGCGGATCATCCGCCGGTTACCGGGGGAAAGATCGCCACTTCGCGCGCGCCCGCGATTGGGGTGTCGAGCGGCACGAACGCCTGATCGACCGCGGCGCGCAGCCGGTCGCGATCCTCGAACGCGACCGCATAGCCGCCGCCGCGCGCTGCCAGCCAGTCGATCAGACCGGCGACGGTGGTCACGTCGGCGGGCGGGTCGACCCGTTCGCCGCCCTGCCCGATCGCCTCGCGCACCCATGCGAAATAGAGGATGTCGATCGGCATCAGCTGTCCATGTGCTTCAGGCCGACGCGCAGATAGTCCCAGCCGGTGATCGCGGTCAGCACCGCCGCGCCCCACAGACATACCAGCCCGGTGACATGGACGAATGCATAGGCCGGCACCGCCCCGGCGAGGATCAGCGCGCCGAACGCGACCAGTTGCAACGTCGTCTTCCACTTGGCAAGCTTCGACACCGGCAACGATACCTGAATGCCGGCTAGGAACTCGCGCAGTCCCGACACCGCGATCTCGCGCAGCAGGATGACGAGCGCCGCGATCAGGTGGATGCCGGTGATGATCGCCACGTCATGCCGCGTGCCGACCAGCATCAGGATGACCGCCGCCACCATGATCTTGTCGGCGATGGGGTCGAGGAACACGCCCAGCTTCGACACCGTCCCCTGCGCCCGCGCAAGGTAACCGTCGAAATAATCGGTGATGCCCATCAGCGAATACAGCGCGAAGGCGATCGCATAGCCCGCCTCCCACATCGGCCACCACAGGAACGCGACCAGCAGCGGCACCGCCAGGATACGCGACAGCGTCAGGATATTGGGAAGCGTCAACACGACGGGTCGTCTAGCATCCCGGCACCCTCACGCGAAAGCGGCAATCGGCGATTGAAGCGGGCGGCTCGGCTCGGCTACACCGCCGCCACACCCTGCGGGGACACTGACTAGGTCGTTTTTCGAATGATGAATGCGCTGGGGTTGCTGAAGCAGCGCCGTTTCCTGCCGCTGTTCGTCACCCAGTTTCTGGGGGCGTTCAACGACAACCTGTTCAAACACGCGATGGTGCTGTTCGCGACCTACCAACTGTTCCGCGATCCGGCGAGCGAACAGAATTTCAACGCGCTGGCCACCGGCCTCGCCATCCTGCCGTTCGTCCTGCTCTCCGCCCTGTCGGGCCAGCTCGCCGATACGCATGACAAGGCGCGGATCATCCGCATCGTCAAGACGGCGGAAATCGGCATCATGCTCTATGGCGCGGCGGGAATGCTGATCGCGCGGACGGGCTATGTGACGACCGGCGTGGTGATGATGCTCAGCGCGGTGGTGATGCTCGGCGTCCATTCGACGTTCTTCGGGCCGATCAAATACGCGATCCTGCCTCAGCATCTCGATGACGATCAGGTGCTGGGCGGCACCGGCCTGATCGAGGCGGCGACCTATCTGTCGGTGCTGACCGGTACGATCGTCGCCGGCTGGATCAGTGTCGAATGGGCCGCCGGGCTGGTGGTGGCCGTGTCGCTGATCGGCTGGTTCACCGCGCGCTTCGTGCCGCCGGCCCCGCGCAGCGGCCCCGAACTCACGATCAATTTCAATCCGCTGACCTCGTCGTGGCATCTGATCGCCGCGACGATGCATATCCGTCGCCTGTTCCTCGCCATCCTGTCGATCAGCTTCTTCTGGACGATCGGATCGGTGCTGATCGTGATCTTTCCGGTGCTGGTGAAGAACGTCCTGACCGCCGACCAGCAGGTCGCGTCGCTGACCATCGCCATCTTCTCGATCGGGGTCGCGATCGGATCGGTCATCATCAACGCGCTGTTGAAGGGCCGCATCTCCGCGCGCTATTCGCCGGCATCGGTGATCGCGATGGCGGTGTTCGTGCTGGCCTTCGCGTTCGAGGCCCGCAACTGGGTGCCGGCACCGGGCGACACCCTCTACGGCGTGGTAGATTTCGTGACCCATCCGCAGTCGCTGCTGCTGCTCGCCACGCTGGCGCTGATCGCGATCTTCGGCGGGATGTTCGTGGTGCCGCTCTACGCGTTCCTGACCACCACCGTGACCAAGGACCAGACCGCGCGGACGGTGGCGGCGAACAATGTCGTCAACTGCGCGTCGATGACCGTCGGCGCGATCAGCGTGATCCTGCTGACCAAGGCCGGGCTGGGTCCGACCGACATGCTCCTGATCGTCGCGGGCATGTGCCTGATCTCGGCTTGGCTCGCCTCACGCCTGCACAAGGCCTGCGAGGACGGCTGCCCGGCTTGAGGGTCGGCGGTACCGGCCCGCTCCCCCACCCGGCCACCCACCGCATATCCTGAATGGGTGGCCGGGTGGGGGAGCGGGCCGGTACCGCGCCTACAGCAAAAACGTATAGAAGCAGATGAAGAAGGCGGTGAAGCTGACCGCGAACAGCTTCAGGTCGCTGTCGTCGTTCGACAGCGGCACGCTCGCCACCTTGGGCAGGCGGGCGCGGAAGGGGTGGCGGCGCGGGGGAATCGGCTGCGGTATCATCATGACAGCCTTAACGAACCATTCACCAATTCGCCCAACGCCAAGGCCCGTGCCGCCCGTCTTGAACCGGGACGGCCGGGACACGCCCTACCCCGCCGCCGCGACCGTCCGGTCGAGGTGCAGATAGCCCGGCGTGAACGACGCCACCTCGCACAGCCGGTCGAGGTCGAGGATGGTCAGCGTCCGTCCCGCCCATTCGATCAGCCGCTCGCGTCGCAACTCCTGCACCATCCGGTTGACGTGGACCGGCGTCAGCCCGGTCGCCTCGGCCAGATCGGCCTGGGTCAGCGGAAATTCGCAGGTCAGTCCCGAACACCGTCCGACCAGCCGCAACCGGAAATAGACCTCGCAGAACAGCAGCGCGATCCGCTCGCGCGCCGACCGCAGCCCGAGGCTGGCGATCCATTCGCGATGCATGCCGAGCGCGACATGGTCGTTCCACCACAGCGCCCGCGCGATTCCCGGATGCCCCTCGACCAGCGCGCTAAACGTGTCGGGCACCACTTCGGCGACGGTCATCGCGGTGATCGCCCCGACCGCATGGTCCATCTGGCTCACCACCTGCACATGCGGATCGAACAGGTCGCCCGGCAGCAGCAGCGACAGCATCTGCCGCCGCCCGTCGGACATCTGGCGATAGCGACAGCCCCAGCCCTCCAGCACGAAATGCACGAAGCGCGGGGCCTCCCCCTCCGACACCACGTCGCGGCGCGGCGCGATGCTGCGCTGCCTCTGGTCCAGCAGGGCTTCGATCCGGGCGCGGTCGGCGTCGGTCAGACCGGAATAGGCGAATAATCGCAAACGGTACGGCAGCGCTTGGTCCCCTCTCATAGGGGAGTTCAGCTAGCGGCTGTTGCGCCGCGCTTCGCTATACTGGTTTAATCGATCGGCGTTCCCGGCAAGTTTGCAACGCAATTGCAGCGAATGTGGCCGTACCGATGATCGCGGGTCCGCCGCCGGCCGGTATCCGGCGTCGGGACAACAAAAACCCCGCGTCGCCGCGGGGTCGTTTGGAAATGGTGGAGCCGAGGGGGATCGAACCCCTGACCTCTGCAATGCCATTGCAGCGCTCTCCCAGCTGAGCTACGGCCCCGTCCATTTTTTTGGGGCCGCTGCTGGTGGCAGCCCCGCTTCCCCTTGCGGGGAGGAGCGCCCTCTATGCGGAGGGCACCGGTTTGGCAAGCACCTTTTGCGCCCACCGCCCCAAAAACATCAACGCTCGGCGTCGCTGTCCTCGTCGGTCGTGTCGACGCCCAGGTCGTCGTCACCACCCAGATCGACATCGTCGTCGGCCGACGGCTCGTCGTCGCCCTCGATGTCCAGATCGTCGCCCAGATCGGCGTCCTTCGTGCCTTCCTTCTCGACCTTCACCTGTTCGAACGGCAGCGGCTGCTTCGATTTCAGGATCGGTTCGGGATTCCAGTGCACGCCGCAATTGATGCACGTGACCGGCTCGTCATTGCCGAGATCGTAGAAGCGCGTCGCGCATTTCGGACAGGTACGCTTCGTACCCCATTCCGGCTTCACCATGTGTAGCCAAACCTTTCGGTGTCGTGGAAAAACGGGGCAGACCCCCGGATGGGGCGCGCCTTGCCATAGCGGGCACGCGCTGTCAAAGCCGCCGGTCATGCACCACGCCGCCCCCACGCCCCTGTCCGTCGCCGCCAGCGGTCCGCTGACCGGCACCGCCCCGGTTCCCGGCGACAAGTCGATCAGCCACCGGTCGCTGATGCTGTCCGCGCTCGCGGTCGGCACGAGCCGGGTGACCGGCCTGCTGGAGGGGGAGGACGTCCTGTCCACCGCCGCCGCGATGCGGGCGATGGGTGCTGTGATCGTGCGTGGCGACGACGGCATCTGGACCATCGACGGCGTCGGCGTCGGCGGGCTGCTGCAACCCGCCACCGCGCTCGACATGGGCAATTCGGGCACGTCGACCCGGCTGCTGATGGGGCTGGTGTCGTCCCACGCGATCACCGCGACCTTCACCGGCGACGCCTCGCTCAGCAAGCGACCGATGGGCCGCGTCATCGAACCGCTCAGCCAGATGGGCGCGGAGATCACATCCAGTCCCGGCGGTCGCCTGCCGCTCATGCTGCGCGGGATCGTGCCCGCCGTGCCGATCGACTATACGCTGCCGGTCGCCTCGGCACAGGTGAAGTCGGCGATCCTGCTCGCCGGCCTCAACACGCCGGGCATCACCCGCATCGTCGAACCCGTCCCGACCCGCGACCATAGCGAGCGGATGCTGACCGGATTCGGCGCGAAGCTGACGGTCGAGGAGACGTCGGCGGGTCGCGTCATCGAACTGCATGGCGAGGCGGAGTTGCGGCCGCAGACGATCACCGTTCCCGGCGATCCGTCCTCCGCCGCCTTCCCGGTCGTCGCCGCGCTGCTGGTCCCGGGCAGCCATGTCACGATCACCAATGTCGGCCTCAACCCGACCCGCGCCGCGCTGTTCGACGTGCTGCGCGCGATGGGCGGCGACGTCACCTTCGAAAACCGCCGCGATGTCGGCGGCGAGCCGGTGGCCGATCTGGTCGTCCGCGCCTCGACGCTCACTGGCATCGACGTCGATCCGGCGGTCGCCCCGTCGATGATCGACGAATTCCCCATCCTGTTCGTCGCCGCCGCGCTCGCCAAGGGCCGCACCGTCACCCGCGGGCTGGAGGAACTGCGCGTCAAGGAAAGCGACCGAATCACGACGATGGCCGAAGGGCTGCGCGCGATCGGCGCGCGGGTCGAGGAGACCGAGGACGGCCTGATCATCGACGGCACCGGCGGCGATCCGCTGCCCGGCGGCGGCACCATCGCCGCGAAGCTCGATCACCGTATCGCGATGAGCTTCGTCGTCGCCGGCCTGGTCAGCACGGCCCCGGTGACGATCGACGACATGGCCCCGGTCGCGACCAGCTTCCCGACCTTCACCACGCTGCTGCGTGGCCTCGGCGCGTCGCTATGATCGTCGCGGTCGACGGCCCGGCGGCATCGGGCAAGGGCACCATCGCCCGCGCGCTGGCGAAGCATTTCGGCCTGCCGCATCTCGACACCGGGCTGCTGTACCGCGCGGTCGCGACGCTGGTGCTGCGCGAGGGGCAGGACCCGACCCGCGAAGCCGATTGCGTCGCCGCCTGCGACTTTCCCGACACGCTGCTCGCCGATCCCTGGCTACGCACCGACGAGGCTGGCCAGACCGCCTCGATCGTTTCCGCCCACCCGCTGGTCCGCTCCTCGCTGCTCCGCCGCCAGCGCAAATTCGCGCAACAACCCGGCGGCGCGGTGCTCGACGGCCGCGATATCGGCACGGTCATCGCCCCCGATGCCGATGCGAAACTGTTCGTGAAAGCCACCCCCGCGATCCGCGCCCGCCGCCGTCACGCCGAACTCGCCAGGGCCGGCTCGACCGTCACCTACGACCGCGTCCTCGCCGACATCCGCGCCCGTGACGAACGCGATTCGTCACGCTCCACCGCACCGCTGGTAATGGCTGCCGATGCCGCCCCGCTCGACACCAGCTTCCTGTCGATCGAGGCAGCGGTGCAACGCGCGATCGCGATCGTCGAGGGTCAGCGCAAGGGGTAGGAGGTTCGATACCCTCCCCACCCCGTTTGGTTCGAGCAGCTTCGAGCCTGTCGAGAAGCGTCCGTCGAGAACCTGCCCGCTTGGGGCAACCCCTTCTCGACTTCGGTTCTCGACAAGCTCGAAGCAAACGGATTGGGGGTATGAGGGAACAGGCGGCGGGGGATGCGGATGGAAGCATGGACCCCGCGCGCTCCCCTCAACTCCGCCGGATCAACGCCCGCGCCAGTTTCCGATCCTCCAGCGAATAATACAGCCAGATCGCCCCCCGCACGACGACCACCGACGCGGCAAACGCGATGTCCGTCGCGCTCCGGTCGTCCACCGGCGGCGGGGTAATCAGCGGTTCGATCCCCCGCGCCACGACGCCGCGAAACTCGGCGTCGAACGCAACCCAGCCGATCCGCCAGCGCGCATCGCGGGTCGCCCCGTTATAGAACATCACCGGCATCGCCGGATCGTCGGTCAACAGCGGTCCCGTCGACAAATGCCAGTCGTCCCAGCTGTCGGTGCGCGGCATGAACGGAGTCGGCTGTTCATTCCATGGTCCCGCCACGTCCGCGCCGATCGCCATCCCGATCCGCGACGCTTCATCGGCGGCATATTCGTAGAACAGCCGCCAGCGCCCGTCGGGGGTGCGATCGATCGTCGCTTCCTTGGTATTGCCCTCCGACTTGGACGATGCCAGCACGACTCCGCTCTTGGTCAACCGGTCGAGCGACGGCCCGGTGGCATAGGACAGTTCGCCATGGGCATGATCGCCCAGCACGCCCGAATAATAGACGACATAGCCGTCGTCGCGGCGCACCACCGTCGGGTCCTCGACACCGCCCGCATCCTCTTCGCCCGGCCCCGGCACGATCGATGGTTCGCCCAGCATCGTGAAGTGCCGCCCGTCGTCGCTCCATCCGGCCCAGATCACGCCGGTATCGGTCATCGGCTCGCCCGGCCGCGTCACCGCGCGGACCATCATTCCGAACCGGCCGTCGGCCTCCTGCCAGACATAGGGACTCATCAGGTCGCGCGACATCAGCGCGGGCGGGCCGTCCAGCGTCACCTCCTCGATCCGGCGGACGTTGAAATCCAGTTCGATCTCGCAATCGGACACCACGTCCTTGCGATGCGGATCGCCGATGTTGCCACCGCCGCTCATGCGCCGACCGCCTGCATCAGCGTCAATCCGCCATCGATCACGATCCGCGCACCGGTGATATAGCGCGCCCGGTCGCTCGCCAGGAACACCGCCAGATCGGCGACCTCCTCGGGCTGCCCCGCGCGCTGCATCGGAATGTTGCGCTCCAGCGACTGGCGATAGGCGACGTCCTGCTGCGCGCGGGCGTTCATCGGGGTCAGGATCATGCCCGGCTCGATCGCGTTGACGCGGATGCCGCGCGGCGCTTCCTCGATCGCCAGCGTCTCGACCAGATTGGTCAGCCCCCCCTTCGCCGCGCAATAATCCGCGCCGCCGGCGCGCACGGCATAGGCATGGATCGACGAGATTTGCAGGATCACCGCGTCGCCGCCGGTGTCGCCCCGCCCGGTCAGGAAGCGGCGCGACGTCAGGAACGCACCGGTCAGGTCGGTGTCGATCATGCCCCGCCACTGGTCCAGCGCCATGTCGCGGACATTCACCCCGCGCATGTTCAGGCCCGCCGAATTGACCAGTATCGCGGCCGGTCCCCACAACGCCTCGACCTTGCCGAACGCGGCGTCGACCGATGCCTCGCCGTCCACATCGGCCTGAAGGGTGATCGCTTCGCCGCCGGCGTCGCGGACCGCCTGCGCGCTGTTTTCCGCTCCCTCCGTGTTCGAATGGTAGAGGATCGCCACCCGGTCGCCTTCGCGCCCGAACGCCGCCGCACAGGCCGCGCCGATCCCCGACTCCGCCCCCGTCACTATCACCGTCCGGCCTGTCACCATCGCCTCCATTATCGTTCGGGGGATGCAACGAACCGCACGCGGCTTGGCTTCATGAACTTTCCTACACCTTCGGACGACGTCATGCTGGCGAGCCGGCGGCGCCATTCGCGATTCGGGGGTGAGGTGCCGCGACGTCGACTACGTGTCACCTTCACCAACTTCGCCCCCCGCCCTATAGCCGCTACAACTTCCCCCTTTCGGACAACGCCATGCTCCCCGGTTTCGACCTCCCCGCCTTCGTCGCCGCCACCCTGTCGGAGGATATGGGCGACCTCGGCGACATCACCGCCGCCGCCGTCATCCCGGCCGACGCGGTCTTCACCGGCGTGATGGACAGCCGCGACGCGATCACCGTCGCCGGCCTCGACCTCGCCGCCGCCTTCTTTCGCCATCTCGACCCCCAAGTCGTTCTGGAACGGCTGGTTTCCGACGGGGATCGGGTAGCGCCCGGCACCGCCCTGCTCCGTCTGCGTGGCAATGCCCGCGCGCTGCTGACCGCCGAACGCTCGGCGCTGAACACCGTCCAGCACCTGTCGGGCATCGCCACCCTCACCGCCCGCTATGTCGCCGCAATCGCGGGCACCGGCGCGACCCTGCTCGACACGCGCAAGACGATTCCCGGCCTGCGCCTGCTCGAAAAATACGCAACCCGCATGGGCGGCGCGACCAATCACCGCATGGGCCTCTGGGATGCGGCGATGATCAAGGACAATCACGTCGCCGTCGCCGGATCAGTCGGTGAAGCCACCGCCCGCGCCAAGGCGGCGGGCATCGAGCGGATCATCGTCGAGATCGATTCGCTCGACCAGATCGAACCCGCGCTGGCGGCGGGCGCGACGCACCTGCTGCTCGACAACATGACCCCGCTGACCCTGCGCGAAGCGGTGGCGATGATCGCGGGTCGCGTCCCCGCAGAGGCATCGGGCGGGGTCAATCTCGACACGATCCGCGCCATCGCCGAAACCGGCGTGACCTATATCAGCGTCGGCCGCCTGACCCAGTCGGCCCCCGCCGCCGATATCGGGCTGGATTTCACCTTCGACGCCGCATAACCACCGGACAGCGCTCCACAGAGGGAACTCCATGCGTCCAAGCTCGATCGTCCGGTTCGACCGGCTCTACCTCGCCTCGATCGTCGTCGGGCTGATCGGCAATGTCATCGAATGGCCGGTGACCATGGCCCGCCTGACCGAAAACGCGCAAACCGCCGCGCTTGGCTCGGGCGCCGCGGTCGCCGCCGGCGGCATGATCGCGGCCGGCGTGCTGATCGCGCTGGTGTTGTGGTTCTTCGCGGCAAAGCGCGCCAGCAACGTCGCACGCTGGATCGTGGCGGTCTTCACCGCCTTCTCGGTCGGCAGCCTGCTCCTCGGGCTCGCCGGCGGTGCGGTCATCCTCGACGCTGGCGGGATCATCCGCCTCGTCGCGGTCGCGTTGCAGGCGGCAGCGACCTTCTTCCTGTTCCGCCCCGACGCCGCCGCATGGTTCGCGCCGTTCGAACCCGTGGAGGACGAAGCATGATGCGACGTGCCCTGACGCTCGCCGCCCTGCTCCTTCCCGCCGCCGTCCAGGCGCAGACGCTGAAATGTTCGGCCCCGGCGCAGATTCAACGCCCGCGCCCCGACCTGCCCAGCCCGTCGCAGCCGCGCCGCGTGCTCCCGATCGGCAGCTATACGCTGGCGATCACGTGGAGCCCCGAATTTTGCCGGACGCGCGCCGACGACCCGCGCAACGCGTTCCAGTGCGACGGCAGCAATCGCTTCGGCTTCACGCTGCACGGCCTGTGGCCCGATGGCGAGGGCAAGGACTGGCCGCAATATTGCACCTCGACGCCGATCCTGCCGCCGGCGGTGATCGCCAAAAACCTGTGTGTCACCCCCTCGGCGCAATTGCTCCAGCACGAATATGCCAAGCATGGCACCTGCATGGGCGTGTCGCCGGCGGGCTATTTCGACGAATCCCGCACCCTGTTCGGGAAACTGCGCTTCCCGGACATGATGGCGCTGTCACGTCGCCCCAGTCTGACCGCCGGACAGCTTGCCGCCGCGATCGCCCGCGTCAATCCGGGCGTCACCCCGCAATCAATGCGGATCACCACCAACAATCGCGGCTGGCTGGACGAGGTCTGGCTCTGCCTCGACAAGCGTCGTCGTTACACCGCCTGCCCGGCACATCAGGGTGGCGTGACGCCCGGCACCCGGATCAAGATCTGGCGCGGCGGGCGGCAGGCGGCGTAATCAGAGCTCGACCGTCGCCGTCGCGGGATGGTGGCGGTCGAGATGCTTGCGGATGATCCGCAGGTTGCGGGTGTTCGACCGGAAGAAGAAATCGGGGACCGCCCCGACGACCGGGATCAGCCCCAGCGCCCAGTCGGTGCCGACATTGCCCGCCATCCGCGCCATCTGCCACCGCGACATGCCGAGGTTGCGCGCTTCCCACAGCATGTAACTGCCCATCGCCGCGCCGATGAAGCTGCCGACCACGGGGATGAAGTTCAGCAGGAAATCGAGGCCCATCGGACGGTTGATGCCGGGAATGGTCATCGACCGTTCCATCAGTCGCTCGATCGCCACCACGCGGCGGCGCACGGCGGCGGGATCACGGTCGAGATGTCCGGCGATCTGCTCGAACAATTCGGGGGAGATGCGGGTCGGCTTTGCCATGCCTCCTATTTGGTATCGCCACGCAGGTGGTTCAACGGATGGACGCCACGCGGATTGGTCTGGAACCCGCGCAGGCGCGGCGCTACCAGCGACCAGCGCCACGGTCGCGCGACGGCCACGAACGCGACATCGGCGGCCAGCGCCGCATCCGCCGCCGCCAGCCGCTGCGCCCGTTCGGGCAACGACGTGGCATCGCGTGCCGCCGCGATCAGCGTCATCGCATCCATCGCGCAACCCCGGCACGCCGTCGCCAGATACCAGCGCGCGCTGTCATAGGGGGCGACCCGGTCGATCAGCAGCAGGTCGGCCGGCGCATCGATCCCGACCCGCTGCCCGTGTATCCCGGTCCGCGCCAGTGCCGCAGCCATCCGACCCCACAACAGCGTCGCGCCGGGACCGTCGGGCAGCGCGACCCGCACCGTCACCGGTCGGCCCCACGCCGCGACCTGCGCCCGCGCGGTCTGCCAGCGCTGGTCCTCGGTCAGCTTGCGCCATGGCGGCAGCGCCGGATCGCTCGCCGAATCGAACGCTTCGGGCAGGATGGTGTCGATGCCGGCCCAGCCGCCATCGATCGCGGCAGGCAGATTGGCGGTCTGGATCGCCATGGCTACCGCTGCCCGGTTCAGCGGCGCGGCAAGAAACCCGTCGCGCCCGACAAAGGCGAAACCGAACAGCCCGCGCGCCGGATCGACGCGAATGTCCGTCGTCCGCAGCCCGGCCGCGGCGACGATCGGCCAGTCGGCCAGCGCGCCCCCCAGCACGAGATCGCTTCGCTTCGCCCCGAACCGCGCCACGGCCAGTGCCGCACGCGCACCGTTCAGCCGCACCTCGTCGGCGGGAACCGGGGCCGGCGCGTCCGAATCGACCGGCGCGCGCAGCCGCACGCCCTGCCCCCGCAGCCGCCGCATCGGTCCACTGCCCTGCGCACCGTGCATCACCGCCAGTTCGGGTTGCGCCAGCAGGGTCAGCAGCTCGGTATTCGGCCGTTTCAACCGGATCTCGATAACCTGCGGCGTCATCGCCACGATCTCGTCGATCGAGCGCAGGAACGGGGTCAGCCGGTGCCCGGCCCCGGTCCGCGCCGCACGACGCAGCGCGGTGACGACCTGATCGGCGGTGACCGGCCGCCCGTCGCTCCACGTCGCCGTGCCCAGCCGAAAGATATAGCTGCGCCCGTCATCGACCATGTTCCAACGTTCGGCGATCGCCGGTTCGACCTGTCCTGCCGCGTCGAACCGTACCAGCCCCTGTGCCAGCGCACTGCGCAGCAGGACGCGTTCGGTATTGCCGTTGCCGTCCTGCTCGATCGCATCGACCACCACCGGCCGCTCGTCCGCCCCCCGGTCGCATGCGGCCAGCGTCAGCAACAGGGGGCCAAGAAACAGCAAACGGGTCATGCGTCGCTCCATGCCATGAAAGGCGTGGCGGCGGCCAGCCCGTGGTACGGACGGCGGGACTTGAACCCGCACTCCCGATGGGAAGCGGATTTTAAGTCCGCTGCGTCTACCGATTTCGCCACGTCCGCGTGGAGGAGGCTGCGTTCCAAGCGGATCGGCGCGCGCCCGTCAAGCCGCCGCTACCGCAGCATCTGGATGATGCCGGAGAAATCGGTCGCAGCATGGCCGTCCTCGACGAAGCGGGCGTAGAGTTCGGCGGCGCGCGCGCCCATCGGCGTGTCGGCCCCCGCCCCTGCCGCTGCCTGCATGGCGAGGCGCAGGTCCTTCAGCATCAGCGCGGCGGCGAACCCGCCCTGAAATCCCCGGTCGGCGGGCGTTTCGGGACCGACGCCCGCCACCGGGCAATAGCTGGTCATCGACCAGCACTGGCCCGAACTGACCGAGGAAATGTTGTAGAAGGTCTGCGCATCCAGCCCCAGCTTCCCGGCCAGCGCAAACGCTTCGCACGTCGCGATCATCGATGCGCCGAGCAGCATGTTGTTGCACATCTTCGCCGCCTGCCCCGCGCCGTTCGCGCCGGCATGGATCACCGCCTTGCCCATATCTTCTAGGAACGGCGCAGCCTTGGCGAACGCCGCCGGACTGCCGCCGACCATGAAGGTCAGCGCGCCCGCATTCGCGGCGGCGATGCCGCCCGATACCGGCGCGTCGACCGCCTGCAAGCCCTTCGCGCGGGCCGCCTCGGCAACCTGACGGGCGGTATCGACGTCGATCGTCGAACAATCGATCAGCACCGCGCCGGTATCGACCGCATCGAACAGCGCGTCGGCATAGATGTGCGCGACATGCGTCCCCGCCGGCAGCATCGTCACCACCGCCTGCGCACCGGTCGCCGCCTCGACCGCATCGCCGACCGGCAGGCAACCGGCCGCCTTCGCCCGGGCCAGCGCATCGGCGGACAGGTCGAACGCACGGACGTCATGCCCCGCCTTCGCCAGATTGGCCGCCATGCCGCCGCCCATATTGCCGAGGCCGATGAATCCGATCCGTGCCATGCTGGTTTCTCCTACCGCCCCGTCCAGTTGCCGGGACGCTTCTCGACAAAGGCGGTCATGCCTTCCTTCTGGTCGGCCGTCCCGAACAGCCCGTGGAACAGGCGACGTTCGAACTGCACCCCCTGCGTCAGTGTCGTGTCGAACGCGGCGTTGACCATTTCCTTGTTCGCCTTGACCGCCAGCGGCGCCATGGCGGCGATGGCCTGTGCGGTCTTTACCGCGTCCTCGACCAGATCGTCGGCGGGCACGATCCGCGCGACCAGACCGCAACGCTCCGCTTCCTCCGCGCCGATCATCCGGCCGGTCAGGCACATCTCCATCGCCTTGGCCTTGCCCACCGCGCGCGCGAGCCGCTGCGACCCGCCCATCCCCGGCGTGACGGCCAGCTTGATCTCGGGCTGGCCGAACTTCGCGGTATCGGCGGCGAGGATGAAGTCGCACATCATCGCCAGCTCGCACCCGCCGCCCAGCGCGAAGCCGGCGACGGCAGCGATGATCGGCTTGCGGGTGCGGGTGAACGCGTCCCAGCCGCTGAAATGGTCGCCGCCATACATGGCGGCGAAGTCCATTTCCTGCATCTCCTTGATATCCGCCCCGGCGGCGAACGCCTTGGCCGATCCGGTGATGACCGCGCAGCCTTGGCTCGGGTCCGCGTCGAACGCGCGCATCGCGTCGAGCAGTTCGGACAGGATCTGCGCATTGAGCGCGTTCAGCGCCTGTGGCCGGTTGAGCGTGACCAGCGTCACCGCGTCGCGGCGCTCGACGATGATGGTTTCATAGTCGGACATCGGGGTTCCTCCAACGATACGTCATTCCGGCGGAGGCCGGAATCCATGAACACGGGGCGTCGGCGATAGAGCCGCGCACGCCCGAAACAATGGATTCCGGCCTCCGCCGGAATGACGAAGGGATATGCTGGGAATGACGCACGAGCATCATTGCGGCTGCCATTCGTCGGCCGGGCCCAGCGGCGCGAAGATGCGGTCGATCATATGGTCGCTGACCGCTTCGGGCGTCGCCGGGTTCCATTTCGGCCCATGATCCTTGTCGACGATCACCGCACGGACGCCCTCGACGATGTCCGGCCGCCGGACGATCCGGGTGACGACCGCATATTCCTGCCGCATCTCGTCCTCGAAGGTCGGCATGGTCGCCCCGTCGAGCAGCAGCTTCAGCGACACCTTGCACGACAGCGGCGACCGCTGGCGCAGCGTCGCCAGTTGCGCCTGTGCCCAGTCGGAGCCGTCGGCCTCCAGCGCAGCCAGTATCTCCTCGAAATCGTCGCTGGCGAACAGGCGGTCGATCGCCTCGCGCTGCGTCAGGATCGCCGCTTCGCCGGGCAGGACGGCGTGATCGGACAGGATCGCCTCGATCGCCAGCGGATCGGCCGCGATCGCCGCCTTGATCGTGTCGAGCGCCGCCGCCGGCACCAGATGCGTCGCCAGCCCCAGCGCCAGCATCTCGCTCCCGTCCAGCCGCGCCCCGGTCAGCGCCAGATACTGGCCGATCCGTCCGGGCAGGCGCGACAGATACCAGCCGCCGCCGACATCGGGGAACAGGCCGATCGCGGTTTCCGGCATGGCGAAACGCGTATGCTCGGTCGCGATGCGGACCTTGCACGGCTGCGAAATGCCGACGCCACCACCCATCGTCACCCCGTCCATCACCGCGACGGTCGGCTTGGCATAGGTGAACAGCCGGTGGTTGAGCCGATATTCGACCGCGAAGAAGGCGCGGGCGGCGGCACCGTCGCTCGCGCTGCTGTCGGCGATCATGCGGATGTCACCGCCGGCACAGAAACCACGCCCCTCGGCATGGTCGATCAGGATGGCGTGGACCGTCGGATCGTCGCGCCAGTGTTCCAATGCGGCGAGCATCGCCTCGCACATGGCGTGGTTCAGCGCGTGCAGCGCCTTGGGCCGGTTCAACCGGATGCGGCCGAGATGGCCGTCGACAGCGGTGAGGATCAAACCAATCCTCCCCGGCACGGGGAGGGGGACCGCCGCGAAGCGGTGGTGGAGGGGTGTGTCCTTCTCCACATCGGCTGCGGTCGGGGATACCCCCCTCCACCATGCTGCGCATGGTCCCCCTCCCCGTGCCGGGGAGGATTTGGTCGCGCCATCACTTCACCAGCTCCCGCCCGATAATCATCCGCATCACCTGATTCGTGCCCTCAAGGATCGAATGCACGCGCAGATCGCGCCAGAAGCGTTCGATCGGATAGTCCATCAGATAGCCATAGCCGCCATGCAGTTGCAGCGCCTGATCGACCACCTTCGATCCCGTATCGGTGGCAAAGCGTTTCGCCATCGCGGCGAAGCGCGTCTTGTCGGGTGCATTCGCGGTCACCTTGGCAGCGGCGGTGTAGAGCAGCGCGCGCGCCGCCTCCAGCTCGGTCGCCATGTCGGCCAGCGTGAACTGCGTGTTCTGAAAGTCGGCGATGGGCTTGCCGAACTGCTGCCGCGCCTTGGTATAGGCGATGGCTTCGTCGAGACAGCGTTGCGCCCCGCCCAGCGAACACGCCCCGATATTGAGCCGCCCGCCGTCCAGCCCCTGCATCGCGATCGAAAAACCCTGCCCCTCGACCCCGACCAGATTGGCGGCGGGCACCCGCACCTGATCCAGAATGACCGCCCGCGTCGGCTGCGAATGCCAGCCCAGCTTGCGTTCGTTCGCGCCGAACGAGACGCCGGGCATGTCCTTCTCGACCAGCAGGCACGAAATGCCCTTCGGCCCCTCGCCACCGGTCCGGACCATGACCAGATAGACGTCGTTGTCGCCCGCGCCGGAGATGAACTGCTTGGTGCCGGTGACGATATAATCGTCGCCGTCGCGCACCGCCCGGGTCTTCAGCGCCGCTGCGTCCGATCCCGAGGACGGTTCGGTCAGGCAATAGCTGGCCAGTCGGTCCATGGTGACGAGGTCGGGGAGGAAGCGCGCCTTCAGCTCCGCCGATCCGAACGCGTCGAGCATCCACGCCGCCATGTTGTGGATCGAGATGAACGCGCTGGTGGACGGACAGCCATAGGCCATCGCCTCCATGATCAGCGCCGATTCCATCCGGCCCAGCCCGATGCCCCCCGATTCCTCCGACACATAGATCGCGGCGAAGCCGAGGTCGGCCGCCTGCTTGATCGTATCGCGTGGAAAGATGTGCTGCTCGTCCCATTCGGCGGCATGCGGGGTGATCGCATCCGCCGTGAACCGGCGCGCCAGTTCCTGAATGTCACGCTGGTCGTCGGTCAGGTCAAAAGGGTTCACGCGTCACTCTCCACTATCGCTTCGGCCTCGATCTCCACCCGCCATTCGGGGCGGAGCAGCGCGGCCACCACCAGCATCGTCGCGGCGGGCCGCACGCTGCCGAAAATCCGTCCATGTACCCCGCCCACCGCGCCCGCGTCGGACGGATCGGTCAGGAACATGCGTGTGCGGACGACATCCTCGATCCGCCCGCCCAATTGCCCGATCGCATCTTCGATGATCGCGAAAGACCGCTCGGCCTGCGCCGCTGCGTCGCCCGGCGTGCTGCTGCCGTCCGGCTCGACCGGCGCGGTGCCCGACACGAGAATGCGTGTGCCCACCCGCACCGCCCGCGCAAAGCCGATCGTCGCTTCATAGGGCGACGTCGAGGCGGTATGCCGGCGCGTCATCATGGCCGCTCGTGCAACACCCGCGCCCGGAACAGCGGGTCGGCGATCGACAGGGTATTGCGTTCGTACCAGCGCGGTGCCGGTACACCCTTTTCCAACGCGATCGCCTCCAGCAGATTCCCCTGCGCCGACGGCGTATCGGGACGCAGCTTCGCGATCGGATCGCGATAGGCGACATCGGCTTTGGCGATCGTCCAGCCCTTCTTGCGCAATCCGGCGACCAGATCGGCGATCCAATAGGCGGCAAGGTCGGTTTCGTGCAGCAGCATCACCTGCACCGGCTGCCGTCCCAGCGCCTGCCGGCCCAGACGATCGGCGAACTCGGCGGACTCGACATGCGTCTCGACATACAGGTCGCGCAGGGCGTCCATGTCGATCGGCTTTCCCGCCTTGCGCGCCGCGCCGGCAAGGTTTTCGATGTTCCAGTCGGACCCGTCGACGGTGACATAGCCGTTCGACAGGCCCCGCGCGGCAAGCCCCGCCCGCACCGCATCCCGCTTCGCCTTGTCGGTGCCGCCTTCGTCGAGGAACGGGTAGCGATACCATGGCCGCAATCCCTTGCGCCCCTGCAACCACGCACCGGCGCGATCGATATCGGCCAGATAGGCATCGGCGGTCATCGCCTTCAGCCCCGGATGGCTGAAGCTGTGGTTGGCGATGACATGCCCCGCCGCGACATAGGCCGCGACCCGCTGCTCGCCCCCTGCCCCATCGGGCGCAGCCAGATTGCCCGGCACGACGAAGAACGCCGCCTGTCGCACCCCCGCCTTGCGCAACCCGGCGATGATCCGCGCGGTACGCTCGTCGGGCGTCAGGAACGGCCCCCGCGCACGTGGCGCATCGTCGAAGGTCAGCGCGATCCGTTTCTGCGCGACGGCGGGCGAGGCCATCGCCAGCAACATCAGGATCGCCGCCATCAGGCGTCGCATCATCACGGCAATTCCTCTTGGCACATGCCGGCTATCGAGCATCAACTATCACGTCCCTCCACATCGTCACCCCGGACCGGATTGAGACCTCTGCGAAAGTAGCGGTTCCTGCCCCCTCCCGTACCCCCGCGAAGGCGGGGGTCCAGCGTTCCAGGCGCAAGCCGTTGTTCTGCCTGGCTCTGGCCCCCCGCCTGCGCGGGGGTACCGCGAGTTTTTGTCCGACTGAACGAGGATCGCATCGGCTCGGCATACTGCGCCTCACCCCATCGTCGGAATGACGAACGCATCCTGCGTCCGCGCCGCCGCGCCATCCTCGGCCTGCGTGCCCGCCACCGATCCGTCGGGCCAGCGCTGGGTGATCGTCTTGACCTTCGTCCAGAAGCGCACACCCTCCTCGCCATGCTGGTTCACGTCGCCGAACGCGCTGCGCTTCCACCCGCCGAAGCTGTGATAGGCCACCGGCACCGGGATCGGCACGTTGATGCCGACCATGCCGACATTCACCCTTGCGGCGAACTCGCGCGCGGCATGGCCGTTGCGCGTGAAGATCGCGACGCCATTGCCGTACTGATGCTCGCTCGGCAGGCGGACGGCGCTTTCGAAGTCGTTCGCACGGACGATTTGCAGGACCGGGCCAAAGATTTCCTCGCGATAGGATTCCATCGCCGGCGTTACATGATCGAACAGCGTCGGCCCTATGAAGAAGCCGCGTTCATGCCCCTGCAACCGGAACCCGCGGCCATCGACGACCAGCTCGGCGCCTTCCTCGACCCCCTTGGCGATCCAGCCTTCGACCCGCGCCTTGTGCTGCGCGTTGACCACCGGGCCGTAATGGGCGTCCGCGTCGGTCGATACCCCGACCCGCAGCGCATCGATCGCGGGGATCAGTTTCTCGCGCAGCGCCACGGCGGTCTTCTCGCCGACCGGCACGACAACCGGCAGCGCCATGCACCGCTCGCCCGCCGAACCGAACGCCGCGCCGGCCAGATCGGCAACCACCTGATCCAGATCGGCATCGGGCATGACGATGCCGTGATTCTTGGCCCCGCCCATCGCCTGCACGCGCTTGCCCGCCGCCACGCCGCGCCGATAGACATAATGGGCGATGTCGCTCGACCCGACGAAGCTGACCGCGCCGATCGCGGGATGGTCGAGGATCGCGTCGACCACCGTCTTGTCGCCGTGCACGACCTGCAGGATGCCTTCCGGCGCGCCGGCCTCCAGCATCAGTTCGGCCAGCCGCACCGGGACCGACGGATCGCGTTCGCTGGGTTTCAGGATGAACGCGTTGCCGCAGGCGATGGCGACCCCGAACATCCACATCGGAATCATCGCCGGAAAGTTGAACGGGGTGATGCCCGCGCCGATGCCGACGGGCAACCGCATCGAATAGACGTCGATGCCGGGGCCCGCCCCCTGCGTATAATCGCCCTTCAGCAGATGCGGCACGCCGCACGCGAATTCGATGACGTCCAGCCCGCGCTGGATATCGCCCTTGGCATCGGCAATGACCTTGCCATGTTCGCTCGACAACAGTTCGGCGAGCGCGTCCATGTTCGCTTCGACCAGTTGCTTGAACGCGAACAGCACGCGGGCGCGCTTTTGCGGATTGGTCGCGGCCCAGCCGGGCTGCGCCGCCTGCGCGGCGGCGACGGCGCGATCGATATCGGCGGCGGTGCCCAGCCGGACATGCGCCTGCACCTCGCCACGATTGGGATCGAACACGGCACCGGTCGCGCCGTCCGCATTGCTTGAACCGCCCGCGATCACATGATCGATGACCCGCATACACTCTCCTGCCGATCGCGAAGGCCGGTCTGTCGCCGACTCACCCGCGTGTAATTTTATTGCTTTTGGCATGACCGGAAGCGCGTGTCAGCGGCAAATTGCGAGCTGGAGAAAGCCAACCCGGCGCAAGATCGGTTCATTCGCCATTCATTAGTTACATTTTTGCAACATTATCGAAATGAAACATAGCGCGTGACGTTTGGCTGATTGACAACACCCCCCGTAAAAAGTCCCAATACGGTATACGAAGCCGTATATCCAAGTGTTATATCTGGATAATACGGACAGTGGCGGAATTCGGGGGGACCGTCTTTCAATCAAAAACGGGGAAACGACAATGCTAACTGCTACCATGCGGCGACGCCGCAAACCCTTTCTGCTGTCTGTTGCTTTCGGACTTGTCGGTTGCGTAGCAACCGTCGTTCTAACAAATTCCGCATCTGCGCAGGGCTTCAGTAACGTCGAAGCCAGCGGTACGGTTGTCGACGATTCCGGTAAGCCGATTGCCGACGCGAACATTATCGTTACGTCAAACAGCCAAGGGTTTACGCGCGAAACGCGGACTAACCGCGACGGTACGTTCAGCATTCCCGAACTACAGCCGGGAACCTACTCTTTCACGGTCGAAGCTGCCGGATACACGTCATACACCGAAAAGCGGATACAATTGGCGATCGGTGCCGCGACCAACCGTTTCGTGCTGGTCTCTGCAGCCGACACCGGCGATACGGACATTCTCGTCAGTGGTCGCCGCGTTGCGAGCGCCGATTTCGACCGGACTACGACCGGTCTCGTCATTGATGTCGCAGACCTTGCCCAGCGCGTGCCGATCGGGCGCGACCTTCAATCGGTCATCCGGCTGGCACCGGGTGCCAACGCCGGATCGGGCGCATTCGGCGGCCTGACGTCGATCGCCGGCGGCGCGGTCTCGGAAAACGCGTATTTCGTCAACGGCCTGAACATCACGAACTTCCGCAATTACCTGTCTCCGGTCGCGATTCCGTTCGATTTCTATCAGACGATCGAGGTCAAGACCGGCGGTTATGCGGCAGAATTCGGTCGTACGACCGGCGGCTTCACCAACGCCACCACGAAATCGGGTTCGAACGAACTCCACGGTGCCGTGCGGTTCAATTGGGAACCGAACGACCTTCGCTCGATCACCCCGGAAACCCGTGGGTCGGTCAACCGTAACAGCAAGTTCGAGCGCTCCGACATGATCGCCGAACTCGGCGGCCCGATCATTCCCGATCGCCTGTTCTTCTACGGCCTGTATCAGGCGCGCAACGTGACCAGCACGTCCGCCGGCCGTCAGTATTTCGACGATACCGACACCTATCTCGGCACGTCGCGGACCTTCACGACCGATCGCAGCCCGTTCTACGGCGGTCGCCTCGACGCGATCATCACCGATGGCCACCGCGTTGACGTGACCTATTGGAATACGAAAGGCACGAGCCGTTCGCAGACCTTCGGCAACACCCAGCGGCCCGCAAACCGGTACGACTATATCCGCAATATCGACGGCCCGTTTTCGGGCAGCAACATCCAGCGCTTTGGCGGCGAGAATTATACCGGTCGCTACACCGGCGTGTTCGCAGACTGGCTGACGCTCTCGGCACAATATGGTCGCAACGAAAACCTCGGCTTCTTCCAGTCGTTCAACACGTCCGGGCTGTCGCTGCCGCCGGTTACCGATGCCCGCAACCCCGCCGGGGCCGTCGGCCTGACCCTGCCCGGCGGCTCGGTCAACCAGTCGGAGGACGTTCGCAAGCAGTATCGCGCCGACGCATCGGTCCGTTTCGACCTGTTCGGATCGCATCACATCCGCTTCGGCTATGATCGCGAGGAGCTCTTCTCCTACCAGAGCTCGATCGGCGATGGTGGCGGCGTCAGCTACCGCATCATTCGCGCGCTCAACAACGATCCGCGGCAGCAGGCGACCGGGACCGACTATCTTCGGACCCGCACGTACAATGTCGTGGGCGGCTTCAACTCGAAGAACGAAGCATATTATATCCAAGACAGCTGGATGCTCGCCGAAGGGCGGGTGGTCATCAATCCCGGTATCCGCAACGATCGGTTCAGCAACGACAACTCGGCCGGTACGACCTTCTACAAATCGGGCAATCAGTGGGGACCGCGTCTCGGTTTCATCGTCGATCCGATCGGCGAACAGACCGACAAGATCTTCGGCAGCTTCAGCCGGTTGTACATTCCCGTCGCATCGAACACCAATATCCGCCTCACCGGCGGCGAATTGTATTTCGATCGGTATACGCAGTTCAACGGACTGGGCGCAAACAACGTACCGATCGCCGGTGCGCCGCTCGTCGTCAGCACGCTGGCGAACTGCCCGGATACCGGTACGCGTTCCTGCACGATCTTTTCCGATGGTCAGCCACGCGACGCCGGCACCCAGGTCGCGCAAGGATTGAAGCCGCAGTCGGTCGACGAATATCAGATCGGCTACGAAAAGCGGCTTGGTTCGTGGCGGTTCCGGACGTTCTATACCCAGACCAAGCTGAACGAGGTTCTTGAGGACATCGCGATCGACGCGGCGGTGCGCAACTATTGCACGGCGCAAAAGGTCTCGGGTTGCGGCGACGTTTGGAACGGCTTCCATCAATATGTTCTGGCGAACCCGGGCCAGCCGGCACGGATCACCCTGTCGGACCCGATCAACGGCGAAAGCACATCGCGGACGGTCGATTTCACCGCGGCACAGCTTGGTTATCCGCGCGCCCTCCGCACGCATAAATCCGTCACGCTGGAAGCACGGCGCGACTTTGACGGCATCTGGAGCCTCGAGGGGTCCTACGTCTATGGCCGCACGATCGGTAACTATGAAGGTGGCGTGAAGTCCGACAACGGTCAGTCCGATACCGGCCTGACGCAGGATTTCGACCAGCCGGGCCTGACCAACGGGTTGTACGGGCCTTCGCCGAACAATCGTGACCATGTGATCAAGCTGTTCGGCAGCTATCGTGCATTGCCGTTCCTGACCATCGGGTTCAACACCACCGTCACGTCGCCGCGCAGCTTCGGCTGTATTGGCCGGGTCCCGGCGGCCATCGACAGCTTTGCCGGCGATTACGGCGCATCGGGTGCCTATTGCCAGGTCAATCCGGACGGTTCGATCAACACCGACCGGAACGTGACCCGTCCGGTCGCATTGATCCAGCGCGGTTCGGTGTTCAAGTCGGACTGGCTGGTTCAGAATGATCTGGACATCCAGCTGATCAAGGACGTCGGTCGCGGACAGGCCTATCTGCGCGCGTCGATCTTCAACGTGCTGAACCTGCGCGCCAAGCTGAACTTCAACGAGTTCGGCACCGACGGCGACGGAAACGCTTCTCCGCTGTACCGCGATGTCACGCAGTATCAGAGTGCGCGGTCGGTCCGTTTGCAGGCGGGCGTGACGTTCTGATATTTTGGAAGTGAACGATGGGGGACGAGTGTGGTCACGCACCCGTCCCCTTTCCATTGCAGGCCGGTATCTGATCAAGGCGCACTCGTTGCCCGAGCAGCGCGTGGCGAACCTACATGCCGCCACGAACTTCACCCCGCACGCAAATCGCATTCGACCGCAGTACCGTCCGCCGCTCCCGACACCGTTCCGAACCGCGGCAAATGCGGACCAACGGAGAGCACAGCGTAGACCATCCGCGATCGGCAACTCGCTGGATCCACTCTGCCGCCGATGCGACCTATTCGAAGATCGTGAGCAGCGTCATCCCGGCACTGGTCGGCAACCGCCGGCCTGCCCGAATTCCTGTTCGACGACCCGTCGGACGACTTCAACCTCTACACGATCAGGGACTCGACCTTTGTCAACGGCTTCCCGACGGTACGCCCGGTCGACCGCATCGAACCGGGGCTGAACGGCAACAACCTTTTCGACCAGCCCGGCTTCCGGGGCGGTAACAGCCCGAACCCCATCCGCTCACCTCACCCAGCGCGCCTTGTCCCCGTCGAGCACCAGCCGGAACCACGGTGCCGCCGTCCCCCCGAAATGCCTGCGCCGCGTCGCGCCATCGCTCGGCTCCGTCCCATTCAGCCCCACCGAATCGGCAAAGCTGATGACGTCCAGTTCACCGGTCACCCACCAGCAATAGGCCTGATACGGCTCGGCCAGCGGATTGCCCGCGACCAGCCCCGATCCGTTGAGCGGCACCCACGGCCCGGCCATGCTGTCTGCCACCGCACCGTACAGCCCGGTCGGCGCACCGGTGCCGTCGACGAACCGCTTCGCCTGCGTCGACCAGAACAGATAATAGCGCCCCTCGACCACCACGATATGCGGCCGTTCCAGCTCGCTATTGACCCCGATCGACTCCAGCAACGGTGCCGCCAGTCGCCACGCCTGATCGGGCGTGTCGCGCTTCGCCACGCCGATCACCCCGTCCTGAACGTCGTCGACCCATCCGGCCGATCCGACGAACAACAGATATTCCGCGCCATCGGCGGGATCGCGGAAATAGCCCGGATCGCGAAAGCCCTTGATCCGGCCATCGACCGCGTCTGCCTGATCGGCGCGCAGATAGGTCGCACCATCGGCGGCGATCGATTCCACCGGCGTCGACCAGTCGCCGACCCGGCCATCGGCAAAGCGCCCGACGCTTTCGAACAATCGCTGTTCGAACGTCCGCGCCTGCCCCCGCCGCCCCGATGCGGTGAAATACAGGGTCAGCGTCACGCCATCCTCGGCCAGCACCGCCGATCCCGACCATTCGCGGCTGCCCGGCGTGAACCCGTCGGGAAACGCATCGCCATGATCGCGCCAGCCATCGGCGCCATGGCTGGTCAGCCGGATGCGCGCCGCATCATGCCGGTCGTCGGGATCGGCGAATTGCGGCGTGATGAGGAAAAACCACCAGCTACGGTCATCGACAAACGCCGTCCGCCCATCGGCAGTGGCGATCTGCCACATGTCCCACACGTCATGCCCCGGCACCACCGGGGCCAGATCGGACAACTGGAACACCGGCAATGCCAGTTCCGGCTGATCGGCGGCCAGCCGCGCGGCATCGATGCTCCAATGCGTCGGCAGCGGCTGGTCGGGGGCGGAACGGCGGGCGGGCATGGTCATAAGGGCGGCTCTCGACAAGAAACGAAGGTTCAGGCGGCGGTGATGGCGAACAGCGCGACGCTCTGCGCCTTCATCGCCGGGATCGGCAGGCCGGCATGGGCCAGCCATTCGCCATCCAGCACGACGCCCTCAGCGCGCATCGCGGCAAAGACCGGCGCATCGGGCAAGGGGTGGCCGGTGACGGTGGTAAGGTCGAGCAGACGCACCCGCACCCGCCCAGCCCCGGCCAATGGCGGCACGGGCAGCGGCAATGGATGGCGCACCGTCATCGGCTGCACCTGGCTGACGCTCAGCAACAGATCACCCGGCTCGCCATGCATCTGCCACACCAGCCCGTCGCCGCCCTCGCCCATCCACAGCCGGCCATGGTGCAACCGGTCGCGCAGCCCCTTATACCGCTCGATCGCCGCCGCCAGCGTCACCGCATCGGCGGGCGCGATCGCCGCCGGGTCCAGCTCGACGCCGAAATGGCCGGGCAGCGCCACGGCGGCGCGGAACGCCATGCCCTGGCTGCGCCCGGTCGAATGCGCCGGGCTGGCCCCGACATGCGACCCCATCATCTCGGGCGGCAGGAAATGCAGGAAGCCGCGCTGCATCGCGACCCGGCTGACCGCGTCGATGCAATCGCTGGTCCACATCCGGTGCGTCCGCGTGGCGATGCCGGCATCGCTGCGCCCGCCGCCACCGGCGCACGCCTCGATCTCGACCGCCGGATGCGCGCCACGCAGCCGATCGATCAGCGCATAGGCACCGACGACCTGGCGGTGATAGCCCGCCCGCCCGCGCGCATCGCCTGCCGGGGCCAGATCGCGATTATGATCCCATTTCAAATAAGCGATCGGCAGATCGCGCAGCAGCGCATCGATCGCATCGAACAGATACGTGCGAACCTCGGCCCGCCCCAGGTCGAGCACCAGCTGGTGGCGCGACGTCGGCATCGGCACGCCGTCCAGCTGCAATGCCCAGTCGGGATGCGCGCGCGCCAGATCGCTTTCGGGATTGACCATTTCGGGTTCGACCCACAGCCCGAACTCCATGCCGAGCGAAACGACATGCTCGGCCAGCGGTTTGAGGCCACGCGGATATTTGACCGGATCGGCGACCCAGTCGCCCAGCGCGGCGGTATCGTCGCCCCGCCCCTTGAACCAGCCATCGTCCAGCACGAACCGCTCGACGCCCAGCCCCGCCGACCGATCGGCCAGCGCCATCAGCGCCGCCTCGTCATGGTCGAAATAGAAACCTTCCCAGCTGTTCACATGCACCGGGCGCGGGCGCATCGCCCCGGCCCATGGTGCGCGCGCACGGACGGCGGCATGGAAGGCCTGCACCGCGCCGTTCAGCCCCGCGCTCGAACAGGTCGCCAGCATCTCGGGCGACGCATAGGTTTCGCCGGGGGCCAACCGGATTTCGCCGGGGGCCAGCGCCTCGCCCATCTGCAACACCCAGAACCCGTCATCGTCGCGCTCGACCGACAGCCGGTGGTTGCCCGACCATGCCAGTTGCGCGGCATGGACCCGGCCATGGTGCCAGCCCGCCTCCGGTCCGACCACGAACAGCCCCGGCGGCCCGGCATGGCCGGTCAGCCCGCGCCGGTTCTCGCGGACCCAGCCATGCGCCGGCATCGCTTCGTCATGGCAAACGAACTCGGCATTGTGACGCCCGGTAAAGCTGCGGATCGTCGCACTGTCACCGGGCAGCGGCAGCGTCCCCGCCGCCAGCCATTCGATATCCAGCACATCGTCGCCGTCGTTGGTGACACTCGCCGACAGGGTCAGCATATCGCCTGCCATCGCGATCCGCTGCACCGCAGTTACCCGCGCGGTCCGGTCGGTCAGCGTGACGGTGACACCGTCGGCAGCCGCATCAATGGCAACATCGTCGAACCACTGCGCAAACGCCCGCCCGCCGCGATGCGCCCGCAGCGCCGCCGGCCCGAACCAACCGGTGCCATAGGTCGGCACCAGCGTCAGCGGCTGATCGCGGTCGAGCGAGAACGACGCCTGCGGCCGCATATCGGCGAGCGGCAGCAGCATGGCAGCATCGACGCGCGGCCCCCACCATCGCCACAGCGGCGCGGCACCGTCCTGCGCTTCGAGGATCAGGCTCGACACCTGACCATGCAGCGCGATGGTCACGCCGCCGCATCCGGCGTCGCGCCGACCGGCAACCCGGCGCTGTTGCGTTCGCGCACCGTCCACACTGCGGCGGCGGCGGCGAACATCAGCACCCCGCATAGCGTCAGCACGTTGCGCGGATCGCCGCCCAGCAGCCGATCGTAGAACAGCCACATCGTCCCCGAAAAGATCAGCATCGGGATCACGATCATCATGTTGAATATGCCCATATAGACCCCGGTCCGCTCGGGCGGGATCGATCCGGCGAGGATGACATAGGGATTGCCCATGATGCTGGCCCAACCGATGCCGATGCCGATCGCGGGCAGGAACAGCATCCACTTTTCGGTGACATGCGGCAGCCACAGCATCCCGATCCCGGCCAGCACGAGGCAGATCGCGTGCAGGCTCGCCGCGCCCAGTCGCTTGGCCAGCGGCACCATCGCGAACGCGGCGAGGAACGCGACCCCGTTATAGAATGCCGCCATCTCGCCATTGGTCAGCACCGCCGAATGGAAACCCGACGACGTCGCCTCGGCGGTGCCATAGACCGACCGCCCGATCGAATAGATGACGTACGCCCAATAGGCCGCCATCGCATACCATTGGAACAGGCTCATCAACGCCAGCTTGCGCATCGCCTGCGGCATGTCGCGGATCGCCGACCCGATCTCCCTGAACATCGCGCCCAGCCCCTTGGGCTCGGCGGCGATGCGGGCGCGTTCCTGCGCCGACAGCGGCAATTCGGGCACGCGCCGGATCGACCACAGGATCGTCGAAAAGCTCAGCACCGCCCCGACCATGAACGCGATCCGCGCGGTATAGGGGATGTTGTGCGTATCGACCCAGTCCTGGTTCATCCCCGCCCACACCAGCAGCGACGGGGTCAGGAACGCCAGCATCTGCGCCGCGCCGGTAAAGGCGCTCTGCGTCAGGAACCCGATCTGGTGCTGGTTTTCGTTCAGCCGATCGCTGACATAGGCGCGATACGGCTCCATCGTGATGTTGTTGCCGGCATCGAGAATCCACAACAGCGACACCGCCATCAGCAGCGATGAACTGAGCGGCATGAAGAACAGCCCCAGCGCGCACAGCACTGCACCCAGCAGGAAATAGGGGGTGCGCCGGCCCCAGCGGCTGTCGGTCCGGTCGCTCAGCGCGCCGATCAGCGGTTGCACCAGCAGGCCGGTCATCGGCCCGGCCAGTTGCAGCATCGGAATCGTCGCCTCCGATGCGCCCAGATAGCTGTAGATCGGGGCCATATTCCCCTGCTGCAACCCGAACGAGAATTGCAGGCCGAGGAAACCGAGATTCATTTCCAATATGCGGGGAAGCGACAAATGGGGCTTGGAAGCTGGCAGGCGCATCGGACATCCTCAAGACAGACGCCCGTCTTTGCGAGCCTTGCCGCCCGTTATACCAGCTTTGTCGATCGTGACAACAATCGATTGCGGTACTGCCGGCAACGGTCGTTACGTGGCACCTTCGTCACCTTCGATGCCCGCATGGGCAAGCTGACGATCGTCGAAGAAGCACCTCATCCCGCCGTCTCCCGCGGCTTCTTCAAAAGACCGAGGAAATTGACGATCTCGCGCCTGCGGTTCGCCTCGACGGCCAACTCGTCCCCGACCCCCAGTTTCCACCGCGTCGGCCCGTGATCGGGTTCACCGTGCAGCCGGTCGAGCAAATCGGCACGATCCGCGACATCGGCCTTATTCTCCGCCAATCCGCCCTCGACCAGATCATCGGCCTGCGCCCGCAACGCGACCGCGAGCTCCTCAAGCGACAATTCGGGATGATATTGCACGCCCCAGAACACCCCGCCGGCATGGCGGATCTCGGCGGCCTGAACGCGGGTCATGTCGTTACCCGCCAACAGGACGGCATCCTGCGGCAACGCCTCGACCTCATCGCCATGGATCGCCGCGGCGTCCCACGCGGCCGGTCGCCCGGCCAACAGCGGATGCCCGCGCCCCGCGTCGGTCGCCACGATCGCACGTGCGATGCCGGCTTCCATCCGCCGTGGCATTTTTCGCACCCGACCGCCTGCCGCCGCGACCGCGATCTGCAGTCCTGCGCAGGAACCGAAGGACGGTACGCCCGATGCGAACACCGCGCGCATGAACGCCAATTGCCGCGCGACTTCCGGCGTCTCGTCATACACGTGCATCGGCGATCCGGTCAGAAAAACTCCGTCGAACCGCCGCACCATCTCCGCTGAAACAATCGGCGTATCGGCATCGGCAGGCGCGATCAGGGTGATGTCCGCGGCCGGGGCAATCTGCCGGAGGGTCGCGGCATAGCTTTCCCCCGCACTTTTCCCTGCCCGTTCACGACGCGCCTCGCGTTCTTCGGGCAATTCACTTTGCGCGACAAGATATTGCAGCAAAGGCCATCCTTCGATTGGGGAGCAAGCCGGTCGAACGCACGGCCGATGCAATCGCCGCATTCGCACGGACCGATCGGTCGGACCTGCCGGCGGGCTGCGGCCGCATCCGAAACCGGCTTGGCGAAGCGCTCCGCTGCCGCCAAAGTCGCGGTGCTTTCGGCACCGATCGCACAGGCGCATGCGATTTCTACAGGATGACCACCATGACCGTTCGTTCGTTTTCGCTACGTGCCGCATCATTGCTCGCGCTGGCGATGCTCTCCACCGCCGGGTCGGCACAGACACCGCGCCCCGCCCCGCCCACCGCATGGACATCGGCCCCGTTTGTCCCGTTGTGGACCGGTGCGCCGCCGGGCGGCGGGTTCAAAGCGGTCGCGGTGCCGGCGAACGATCCCGCGACCTTCCTGCGCAATATCGACCAACCGGGGCTGCGCCGCTTCACCCCTGCCCGGCCGAACGGCGCATCGGTGCTGGTCATTCCGGGCGGTGCCTATACGTTTCTGTCGATCGGCAACGAAGGCGTCGACATCGCCGGGCGGCTGACCGCGCTCGGCTATACCGTCTATGTCCTGACCTATCGCCTGCCGGGCGAGGGCTGGGCCGATCGTGCCGACGTGCCGTTGCAGGATGCGCAGCGCGGGCTGCGCATGGTCCGTGCCGCCGCGACGAAGGACGGGCTGGACCCGCACAAGATCGCGGTCCTCGGCTTTTCGGCGGGCGGGCATCTGGCCGCGACACTGGAGACCGACTTCGCGCAAGCCGTTCATGCACCGCGCGACGCCATCGACCGGATCGACGCACGGCCCGATGCCGCCGCGCTGATCTATCCGGTGATCGCCGCCACCGCGCCCTTCACCCATGCCCAGTCCGCCGCGCAGCTGCTGGGCAAGAACCCCGATCCGGCGGCGATCGCGCGGCGATCCCCGGCCGGGCATGTGACGGCGACGACGCCGCCCACGTTCCTGCTGCATGCGATGGACGATGGCGCGGTCGTGCCCGACAACAGCCTGTTGATGATGGCCGCGCTGCGCCGCGCCGGTCGCCCGGTCGAAGCGCACTTCCTCGCCGAAGGCGGGCACGGCTTCGGCGTCGGTCCCGCCAACCTGCCCGCCGGCCATTGGGTCGAGATGTTCGACCGGTGGCTGCAACGCAGCCTTGCCGAAACGTCCCGTCCGGCGGGTTGATCTGCCGGCTTGCCCGCGTTCCTGCGTCGCTTGTCGGTCATCGCGATCCGGCAGCAACCGGGTCCGGCGGGCGCAGGCGGCGGATGTCAATCAGGCTGCGCGACTGCTCCGGAAATCGCCATGGACCAACGTCCCGCCGCCATGGCCGGCGTCCGACCGACCGGTGGATCGCGGCAGGTTGAAGCGCCCGACCTGACCGGCAAGCTGGTCGGCATGGTTGGCAAGCGTCCGTGCGGAGGCGGTCGCCTGTTCGACCATCGCCGCATTGCGCTGGGTCACGCCGTCCATTTCGGAAACGGCGGTATTGACCTGCTGCAGGCCGATCGCCTGATGTTCGGACGATTCGGCGATCCCGTGGACCAGCGTGCTGACCTCACCGATCCGCTCCACGATCCGCCGCAACGCGTCGCCGGTTTCGTTGACCAGCGCGACGCCGGTGCTGACCTGCTCGCTCGACGCGGTGATGCGGGTCTTCACATCGTGCGCGGCGTCGGCGGACCGCTGCGCCAGTGCGCGGACTTCGCTGGCGACGACCGCAAAGCCCTTGCCCGCATCGCCCGCGCGTGCCGCTTCGACCCCGGCGTTCAACGCCAGCAGGTTCGTCTGAAACGCGATGCCGTCGATCACGCTGATGATATCGCTGATCTCGATCGACGCGCGTTCGATCGATCCCATGGCGTGGACCGCGCGATCGACCACCGTGCCCGACTGGTTCGCCTCGTCGCGCGCCTGACTGACGACCGCCTTGGCGCGTGCCGCGCCGCTTGCCGTCTGGCGGACGGTGCTGGTGATCTGCTCCATCGCTGCCGCGGTTTGCTCGAGGCTGGCCGCCTGCTGTTCGGTCCGTTGCGACAGCGCGTCGGAGGCGCGGCTGATGTCGAGCGCGCCTTCGTTGATGCTGTCGCTGGCGTCGGCAACCGCCTGCAACGCATCGGCAACGGCGGCCATCGCCCGGTTATAGTCGCGCCGCAACTGATCGGCGTCGTCCGGAAATGCGGTGTCGATGCGATGGCTCAGGTCGTTGCCGGCCAGCCGGTCCAGCCCGGCACCGAGCGCCGTGACCATCTGTTGCTGCGCCGCCGATGCTGCCGCCAGCCGGACGCCATTGTCGCGGAACGTCGCCATCGCCCGCGCCATGCGCCCGACGCAATCGCGATACGCCGAAAAGTTGATCGGTGCCGTAAATTCGCCTGCCGCCAGCGCCTCCATACGCACGACCGTCGTGACATAGGGGTCGCAGATCAGCTTGCGCGCAATCAGCGTCACCAGCACGATGGCAACGACGCTCGCCACCGCCGCGGCGATGAACGGCGTGGCGGGATCGGTCGCCGGCGGCCATAGCAGCGCCGTTGCCAGCGGCAGCGATGCCAGCGCCGCATTCAGAATAGCGAGCGCCACGAACTTCACCCGGATGGGTGCGTCGGACTTGAACCAGTGGATCACGGGATCCTCCTGAAAATGCTTATGGGTGATGGCCGCCGTCCTGTGCTCCATTCACCAACGAAGAATTAATCCGACACCCTCGAAAAACCGCGCTTTCCTGCGGTTTCTTTCGAAGCTTCTGATATCGCATCATTTATACAACCGAATGTTTTTGATGTCTGTACGTTGCGGACGATGTCGGCTGCGACCGTTCGCCGGAACACGATGCACGCTCCCCGCGCTTATCGCCGACCGACAGCGTGCTGCAATCAGGAGCAGATCGATGAACGACACGGGACTGACGATCGACGCGACGACGTTCACCGACAATCCTGCGGAATATCAGGTCGAGTTTGCCGGGGACGTGGACGGCGAACCGCAGCCGTTCGCCGTCCGATACAGCGCACTCGAAGCGCTGGCCGGCCGGCCGGCGATCGACGATCCCTTGGCGGTCGCACGGGGGCATCTGGACCTGCTGTCCGTCGCTGCCGGGAAAGCGCTGGCGCGTGGTCAGGCCATGGCACGGGTGACGATCGGGGAAGCCGACCTGCTGTGAACGAATCGCGCGGGAACCCAGTCGCATCACGGCCTCCCGATACTTGCCGATACTGAACTGGTATACGAAAAATCGGATTTTGCAGCATATTCTGCTGATCGTAACTGGAATTTCGATCGATAAATTCGCATTTTACTTGCAGCTGTCTTGCCGCAATCGATACCAGTCGGCCCGAATTTACGTTTCGTTAACCAGTGTTCACCTATTTTAAGCATCAACCAGGGACGCCGGTCTGGTCCGGCAACGTACCGCGGACAGTATCGGGCGGAGGCAGCGAATGGCATATCTTCCTACTGCGCAGGACGTTATCCGGGACTGGCCGCAGGCCGGCATGAACCGGTTGTATCGCGACGGCGATCGGGCCATGCGCGACCTTGCCATCGATCGCAGCGGCGTGATGAAGCGGGTACGTGACCCTGAACTGGCGACGATCGTCGGCTTCACCGCGGCCGAGTATAAGGCAACGATTGCCGGACTATCGATCGTGACCGGTCGGTGTCAGATCCTGCTGGGCGGCGTCGGCACCGATATCCACGAAGTTCCACTGGAAGATTCGTTCTGCGCGGTCACCGTCCAGCGCCCCGACGAACCACTGATCGTCCCCGATGCGACACGCGATCCGCGCTTTGCCCAGTTCCGTACCGTGACCGGACAGCCATTCGTGCGCTTCTATGCCGGCGTTCCCGTGCTCGATCGCAACGGTTTTGCGCTGGGGGCGCTGTGCATCGCCGACCGGACGCCGCGCACCGAGGCGTTCGACCCGACCATGTTGCTGATCCGTGCGCACGAAATCGAGCGGCTGCTGCGTTCGTGAAGCACCCTGCCTGACGCGCGCTTTGTATCCTTGCGACGCGATCGTTTCCGGCTACGATCCCGACCATAATAAGTTGGGAGAGATGGAAATGACCGCGCGCTTCGACCGCCGCACCCTGTTGGCCGGCGGCATCGTCGCCTCGACCGCAAGTGTCCTGCCGAACGGCGAAGTCTTTGCCCAGCGGCGCCGCATCTCGGCGAACGACAAGCTGCAGGTCGGACTGATCGGTTGCAAGGGGATGGGCTGGTCCAATCTGAACGCGATGCTGAAGGGGTCGGACGTCGTGCCGGTCGCCTTGTGCGACGTCGACGCGCGGGTTTTGGCCGAACGCGGCGCGGAGTTGAAAAAGGCAACGGGCCGGGCACCACGGCTGTACGACGATTATCGCCGGATGCTCGACGACCGCTCGGTCGATGCGGTCATCATCGCCACCCCCGATCACTGGCACGCGCTGCAACTGACCGATGCGATGTCGGCCGGCAAGGATGCCTATTGCGAGAAGCCGCTGGGCAATTCGATCGCCGAGTGCCGGGCGATGGTCGCCGCCAAACAGCGCCACAACCGCGTGGTACAGGTCGGTCAATGGCAGCGCAGCAACCAGCATTGGGCCGACGCCATCGCGCTGGTCCAGGGCGGCGGCATCGGCCGGGTGCGCAAGGTGAAGGCATGGGCCTATATGGGCTGGATGAAGCGGGTCGCGCCGCAGCCCGATCAGGCCACACCGGCAGGCGTCGATTACGACCGCTGGCTGGGGCCGGCACCGGCGCGGGCATTCAACCCCAATCGCTTTCATTTCAGCTGGCGCTGGTATTGGGATTATGCCGGCGGGCTGATGACCGATTGGGGCGTCCATCTGATGGATATCGCATTGCTGGGCATGAAGGCGTCGGTGCCGAAATCGGTCAGCGCGCTGGGCGGTGCCTATGGCTATCCGGACTCGGCGATGGAGACGCCCGACACACAGACCGCCATCTTCGATTTCGGCGACTATTCGGTCGAATGGGAACATGCGGTCGGCATCAGCCACGGCCCCTATGGCGGGCGCGATCATGGCGTCGCATTCGTCGGAGAAACGGGCACGCTGGTCGTGGATCGCAGCCAGTGGCAGGTATTTCCGGAGGTCAGCGACGGCAAGCCGCTGACGCGCGAGGTACCGGTCACCCGATCGACCGACAACGGCATCGACCGCCATACCGCCGACTTCGTCGCTTGCGTCAAGGATCGCACGCGAACCCCCGCCTGCCCGATCGAATCCGCCGCCAACACCGCGATCGTATGCCAGATGGGCAATATCGGCTGGCGGACGGGCCGGAAGGTCCATTGGGACGCGGCGACGGGTCAATTCACGGGCGACGCCGACGCCAATGCGCTGATCACCCCGCGCTACCGCGCACCCTATCGACTGCCGGTGTGAGCGATCATCGTGGCAGGGCAGGCTTTTCCGGCAGGCGACGCTGCGGTACGACATCGCCATGGAAGCACGGGATCGAATCCGGCGGGTCGTCATCCTCGGCGGGGGCACCGCCGGATGGATGACGGCAGCGGCGCTGTCGCGCAGTTTCGGCCGCGCGGTGGACGTCACGCTGCTCGAATCCGAAGCGATCGGGACGGTCGGCGTCGGTGAGGCGACGATCCCGACCATCCACTGGTTCAACGAACTAATCGGTCTCGATGAACGGGAATTCCTGCGCGCCACCAAGGCGACGTTCAAGCTGGGCATCGAATTCGTTGACTGGACGGCACCGGGCCACCGGTATTTCCATCCCTTCGGCCAATTCGGCGCGGCGTTGCCGGGCGTCGCCTTTCACCATCGCTGGCTGAAGGCGCGGGCGGACGGGATGGACGTGCCGTTGCCGGCGCTGTCGCTGGCGGCGCAGCTGGCAAGGCAGGGGCGCTTCGCCAAACCGGTCGGCGACGCGCGGTCGATCCTCTCGACGCTCGGCTATGCCTATCATTTCGATGCCGGACTCTATGCCGCCTATCTGCGGCAAATGAGCGAGGCGGGCGGCGTCCGGCGGGTCGAAGGCAAGCTGCAGGCGGTCGATCGCGACGGCGAGACCGGCTTCGTCACCGCGCTGACCACCGAACGCGGCGAGCGGATCGACGGCGATCTGTTCATCGATTGCTCGGGCTTCCGCGCGCTGCTGATCGACGAAGCGATGGGTGAGCCGTTCGAGGACTGGTCGCACTGGCTTCCCTGTGACCGGGCCGTGGCGGTACCCTGCGCCCGGCTCCCCGCAACGACGCCCTATACCCGATCGACCGCGCGGGCCGCCGGGTGGCAATGGCGCATCCCGCTGCGACATCGCACCGGCAACGGCTATGTCTTTGCGAGCCGCTATGTGTCGGAGGACGAAGCGACCGCGACGCTGATGGCCAATCTGGATGGCGAAGCGCTTGCCGAACCGCGACTGTTGCGCTTCACGGCGGGCACGCGGCGGCGGCCGTGGCGCGACAATGTCGTCGCGATCGGGTTGTCGTCGGGGTTTTTGGAACCGCTTGAATCGACCAGTATCCACCTGATCCAGAGCGGCATCACCAAGCTGCTGACGCTGTTCCCTAACCGCGACTGCGATCCGGCACTGGCCGACCGGTTCAACGACGTGTTCACGCGCGACATGGACGGGATCAAGGACTTCCTGATCCTCCATTATCATGCGACCAGTGGGCGCAGCGAACCGCTATGGCAACATTGCCGGACGATGGAATTGCCCGCCACGCTGGTCGCGCGCGAGACGCAATATCGCCGATCGGGCCGGCTGATCCTCGACGGCGACGAACTGTTCCGGGACGCGAGCTGGCTGGCGGTGCTGAACGGTCAGGGCATCGTGGCGCAAGGGTATAACCCGCTGGCGGACGCGATCGATGCCGATGGCAACCGGGCGCAGGTGCGTCAGATCGCCGACGTCATCGCGCGCGCCGCACCGACCCTTCCCCTGCACGACGTCGCGCTCGCGCAGGCGATGGGCGCGACATGACCGCACCCGACATCGTCGCACGACGGATCGGGGGGGAGCGACAGCCGATCGCGATCGTCGATCATTTCTATCCCGATCCGGACGGCCTGCGCGACTTCGCCAGCGCGGCACATTTCGAGCCGGCCCGACGGCAATATCCGGGGGTACGCGCGGACCTGCCGGACACGTATTTTCACGCGATCCGGCCAGCGTTGACGGGCGTGCTGACGCATGTCTTCGGTCATCGCGGCGGGGTTTCGCTACTCGACGCCAGTTTCTCGATGGTGACGAAGCCGCCCGAACGACTGACCGTAGAACAGCAGCTACCGCATTTCGACGCCATCGATCCGGCGCGGATCGCGCTGGTCCATTATCTGGGTGCGGAGAACAGCGGCGGCACCGCCTTCTATCGCCACCGCGCGACGGGGTATGAGACGGTCGATGCCGCGCGGGCACCCGCCTATCTGGCGGCGGTACAGGCCGAGGTGCGCGAGGAACCGCCCGCGCCCGCCTATATCGACGGGTCGACGGGGCGGTTCGAGCAGGTGTCGGCGGTCGATGCCCGGTTCAATCGTGCGGTGATCTATCGCAGCGCCCTGCTGCATAGCGGCGCGATCCCGGCCGGCGCGACGCTCAGCGACGATCCGGCGCGTGGGCGGTTGACGGTCACCGCGTTCCTGTTGCTTACTTGAGCCCCCGCGGCGGCTTTACCGCCAAAAAGACGGTGCTCCACAGCTGGGCGGCGTTGGATTCGTCGACGTCCTGCTTGCCCGCACCGAATGCCACGACCTGATATCGGCCACCGCGATAAGCCCATGACCATAGTTCGGAGCTTTGCGTAGCGCGGGTGGCGCTGATCGCGCGCCACAGCGTCGCCTGTGCGCGGGTCAGTACCGCGCGGATCGCGGCGGGCAGGTCGCGGCGGGCGAGTTGTCGCTCGAGACCGGCCGCGAACAGCGCCTGCTGCCACGACCACACGACCGCGCCGTGATAGGCGGCAGGGGTGAAGCGGGCCTGCACCGTCGCATCGGTCTGCGCGGCGTTGGCGACCAGCATGCCGATATCGGTCATCAACCCGGCCGGGAACGGCCGCATCGCGGCGGTGACATAGGTTTCGAGATCGGCGGGCGAAGGTTCGGCGAACATCAGCGCAAAGCCTTCGTCCGAGTTCACGATCGGGATTGGCCGGCCATTGTCGTCGAGCGCGATCGCGTGGAACACCATCGGGTCGGCCCCGATCGACGCCAGCGCCGGTGCAGCGGGGATGCCGAGCGTCCGGGCATAGGCATCGATACGAGGCTTGGCTTGCGCGGCGGGGAGCGACACGCGGAACAGCGCCGGGGCGCGGGTCCGCCAGACGCCGGCCATCGCACCGGCGCGGGTCAGCGCGGTGCGATCCGCGGGCGTCAGATAGCGATCGAGCAGGCCGGCGCGTAGCAACCGGGCGGCGGATTCCAGCGCGGCGGGGACGAACACCGCGTTGACGTCATAGGCGTAGCGACCGCGACCCAGTCCCTCCTCGCTATCGCGCCATTGGCCGGTCAGACGGCCCTTCGGGATCGCTATCAGACTGGAAAAAGCGGGATTTTCGGCGAAGGGTTGGGCGGTGGTGATAAGGTGACGAAGGTTACGCACTAGCGCCATTCCCGCGGGGGCGGTGGTGCCGGGGATGCCTTCGCTCGCCAGCGGGCGGGCGAGAAATATCTTTGCCGCAGAAGGGCTTGCGTGGTCGAGGAGATAGGCGGCGGCGACGGGGGCGAGCATATAGTCGTCGTCGACCATCGCATAATCGAGCACGGCCGCATCGCCGCGCTCCCGAAGTTTACGCCGATCGACCACGGCGAATTCGCCGATGCCCTCTTCATGCGCGACATCGCCGCGCGCATCGAGCCGCGCAAGGACCGACCCCAGCCCCGCCTCGATCGCCTGCGGCTGCAAGACCGGCATCAGCAGGCGCACCGACATCAGCGTATCGCGGCCGAAATAGGTCTGGAACCGCCACGACCCCGCGAGGAATTTCTCACGATAGCTTAGGAATCGGAGCGCGTTACGGGCAGCGGGATCATCGGCGGCGCGTGCGTTCAGCAATTCGTCGCGGGCAAGGCCGGTCAACGGCTTCTCCCCGCTCGACGCCAAAATCTCCATGCGCAGCGGACGGCCGGGTTCGGCGACCAGCGCGCCGTTGCGGATCGCGCCGGACAGCAACCTTATCTGCAACAGATAGCCGGGTTTGCCGTCGAGGCGCGGGCGGCTCCAGCGGATGGTGTTGCCGGTGACGACCGGATCGACCGCGACTTCGGCCGGGAACCGACCGACCGACTGATAGTCGCGCAGGAAGCGGATCGACGACAATACCGCCTGCCTGATGCGCAGTTCGGGCGCGTCGATGCTGGCAAGCGTCAGCACCGCCGGTTGCGGCCCGGCGATACCCGGCGCGGTGGTCGGGCGTGGTGCCTGTTCGAGCCGCCACGTCACCGCGCGCCCGACCGGTTCGAACCACAGGCCGACGCCGCTATTGCCCGCCGGAAACGCGACGAGGATGCGCGGATCGGTGCCGTTGCGCAGGAGCAGATGCGCCGCGACCGGCCCTTCGCGGACGAAGGCGTTGAGATTCTGTCCCTCGGTCAGCTGGAAGGCGAGTTCGGGGGTTCTCGCGGGGCGCTGTGCCGTCGCCAGTCCCGTTCCCGCCAGCATCGCGCCCGCCAGCATCCACCGCATCACGGTCTTCATCGCTTACTCTCTTCCGCGAAGAGCGGGGCTTCAGGAAGGCCCGCGTTATTTCGTACCTCACCGTACCCCCGCGCAGGCGGGGGTCCAGAGCCAAGCAGAACGACGTCCGGTGCCCGTGACCCTGGCCCCCCGCCTGCGCGGGGGTACGGAAGGATGACCGGTTCCCCCCTTCAGAACCGGAAGGTCAGCGATCCGCCATAGGTCGGGCCGACGATACCGCGGGCGTAGAAATAGCCGTCGGTGATCGCCTGTGTCTGCCCTTGTCGCGGATTGCCCTCGGTCAAGCCGACCACGTCGAACACATTGTCGGCGTTCAGGTTCAGCTGCACCCGCTTGGTCAGGTTCAGGTTCACGCCGAAACCGGTGACGCCATAGCTGGGCAGCGCGATGCCGTTGCCGTTGTCGGCGAAGATCTTGCCGACGAACTTGTAGCGGGCATATACCTCGCCCGCGCCATTGGGCAGCGTGAGCGTCGGCAGGATCGTGAACAGCTGCGCCGGCGTGCGTTCGGGACGATTGCCCTCGAACGACGCGCCCTGATCGACGCCGTCGAGTTGCAGGTTGAGCAGCTGCGGGTCCTGAAACACGCCCTGGAAATCGACCGAGAACCATGTTGTCGGACGCACGACGAAATCGATCTCAACGCCCTTCGTCTTCAGGTCGGCATTCAGATTCTGCTGTTGCGAGGGGTTGGTGGGGTTGGCGAAATTATAGTTCTGATTGTCGAAATTGGTGCGGAAGACGGTGGCCGAACCGGAGAAGAACCGACCCATCTGATACCGGACGCCCGCTTCGTACAGCTCGATCGTGGTGATCGGATCGACGTTGTTCGTCTGGAAACCGTTGGCGTAGCGCGCATAGACCGAGAAGTTCGGCGTGAGCAGATAGTTGGCACCGACCGTCCACGACGCCTTGCGCTGCGTGCGTTCGCGCACTGCGAGCACGCCGTTATACGCCGACCCGACGGTGCGGACCACGCCGCCGACCCCCGCCGGCACCGGCTGGCTGCCGGCCAGTTCGCCACCGTCGCGCGCGGTTGCGTCGTCGCTTTCCCAGCGGACGCCGCCGTCGATACGCAAGTCGCCGATCGCGACTTCGTCGTTGGCGTAGAGCGAGACGGTCGAGTCCAGACGCTCGCGGATGCCGGCACCCCAGTCGCCATAGGAAACGAGGCCGTTGTCCGACAGCGTGCCGATGACACGGTTGCCGGCGTCGAGCGCGACGATGTCGTAGATGTCGCTGTTGGTCTGCACGCCGTTGACGACGCTGGCGGTGGCCGACTGATCCTGCGACCGCTTGACGTTGTAATACATGACGCCGGCGGTCAGCGAGTTCTTGAAATTATCGTTCTCGAATTCCCAACGGCCGCCGACATTCGCGCCGAAATCGCGCCCGTCGATATAATCGTGGTTGAGCACGGTGCGTTGCAGGAAGCCGTTGCCGTTCAGCGCGTTCAGGTCCGCCGTCTGGTTCGAGCCAAGCACCACGCCGGTGCGCAGATTCTTGATGCCGAAGCGCACCGTGTTGGGAAAGGCGGCGGCACCCAGCGTCAGCAGGCCGTCGATCGGCGAATTGCCACCGGGCGTCAGATAGTTCTGCGCGCTGGTCAGGCCGCCGTTACCGGTGCCCGAACCGGGGAACAGACCGTTGAAGTCGTAGGAATATTTCAGGTACCGGGCGTGCGCGAACAGATCGATCGTGTCGGTCAGCGGCTTTTCGACGTCGAAGCGGACCTGCGCGGTCTTTGCCTTGATCCCGTCGCGGTAGCGGAATTCGCGGAAGCCGCTGGGGTGCGCCAGCGTCGATACCGGCACGGCGATGTTGGCGAACGCGTCGCCGCCGACATTGCCGAATTGGGTATCGAGGCCGGGTATCCCCTTCACCTCGCCATCGTCGAGCCGGTAGGGCATCGTCGCGTAATAGGCGTTCTCGACATCGCCGCCCTTTGCCGACAGGCGGACATAGCCGCCGCCGTCGAAGCGATATTCGAGCATGCTCTTGATCCGCCAGCCGGCATAGTCGAACGGATTGTCGCGCACGCCGGGGCTCGACTGGACATAGCCACCGATGTTGAAGGCGAGTTTGTCGCTGAGCGGCTGCGAATAATAGAAGTCGCCGCGCTTCATGCCGTAATTATAGGCGGTGACGCGCGCCGCCCCTTCGGCTTCGTTGAAGTTCGGCCGGCGCGAGATGAAGTTGATCGTCGCACCCGCGCCGTTGACGGTCAGCACGCCCGACGAACCGCCCTTGACCGCTTCGAGGCGATCGATGGTCAGATCCTGATCGAAGAAGAAGTCGGCACCGCCGCCGCCGTAGAGGATCGGCATGCCGTCCTCCTGCAACTGCACGAACCGCTGGCCACCGCCCTGAAGGCCGCGGACCGAGTAGTTGTTCGACACCTGACCCGCCGTCGCCTCGACAAAGATGCCGGGGACCAGTTCGAGCATGTCGGCGGTCGACCGCGGCGCGCGCCGGTCGATATCGGCGCGGTCGGCGAGCGTGATGTCGGCCGATGCGGTGATGAGCGGACGGTCGCGGGTGGTCGTGCCGGTGACGACGATGACGTCCTGTTCGTCGTCGGCCGTCGCGGCATCGGTGCCCTGCATGGCCGCCGGATCGGCGGGCGGCGTCTGTGCAAAGGCAGCGACCGGCAGCAGCGTCGCGCCAGCCAGCAACGCCGCACGCGCGCCGAAGCGATGGAATGTCAGCATGATCCTCTCCACGGTATATTCTTTGGCTCCGGGGCTGCCGGAACCGGTTACAACTAGACCCCGGCCGATAGGGCTGCAATGTTGGTTAACGGACCCAAGTATTTGCGAGCCGGACTGTGGCGATCAGGCAACATTTTGTAGAACAAATACGCTTGCGCCGTCGTACCCTTTTGGAGGTTTCGTTGCTCGCGACGGCAGCGGCGGTCCTGCCGGGACGGGCCGCTGCGGCGCCGGCAGCGTCGGCACCGGTCGAGGCGCTGCTGGCGCGCATGACGCTGGCGGAAAAGGCCGGGCAGCTCAGCTGTTTCAACGACGAGATCCGGCCGGTCGGCGCAGTCTTCAATCCGGTGGTCGATCCACGCGGGCTGGGCGCGATGCTGGCCGATATCCGGGCCGGGCGCGTCGGGATGGTGTTCAACGGCTATGGCGTGGCCGGGGCACGGCGGGCGCAGGAAGCGGCATTGTCGAGCCGGCTGCGCATCCCCCTCGCCTTCGCCGCCGACGTGCTGCACGGGTGCCGGACGATCTTTCCGATCCCGCTGGGCGAGGCGGCGGCGTTCGACCCCGACCTGTCGCGGCGCGCCGCACGGGCGGTGGCGCGCGAGACGACGGCGGGCGGCATCCACTGGACCTTTGCGCCGATGGTCGACGTCGCGCGCGACCAGCGATGGGGCCGGGTGGCGGAGGGTGCGGGCGAGGACGTGCTGCTCAACCGGGTGCTGGCAACGGCGCGGGTCGAGGGGTTTCAGGGACCGGACCTGACGCGGCCCGATGCGTTGCTGGCGACGCCCAAACATTTCGTCGGCTATGGCGCGGTGCGCGGCGGCATGGAATATGCCGCGGTCGACATGAGCGAGGCGGAGCTGCGCGAGACGTTCGTGCCGCCCTTCGCCGCCGCCTTTACCGCCGGCGCGGGCGCGACGATGGCGTCGTTCACCGATTTCGGCGGGATACCGGTCAGCGCCAACCGCGCGCTGCTGACCGATCTGCTGCGCGGGGAATTGCGCTTCGATGGGGTGTGCGTGTCGGATTACGATGCCGATCGCGAGCTGATCGCGCACGGGATCGCCGCCGACGAGGCCGATGCGGCGCGGCTGGCGATGCTGGCCGGGATCGATATGTCGATGCAGAGCGGGCTGTATGTCCGGCATCTGCCGGCGCTGGTCGAAACCGGCCGGGTGCCGATGGCGGCGGTCGATCGGGCGGTGCGGCGGGTGCTGACGCTGAAGGAGCGGCTGGGGCTGTTCGACGATCCGTTCCGGTCGATCGATGCGAAAGCCGAGCGGCGCGAGACCGGCAGCGCCGCGATCAAACGGGTCGCGCGCGAGGTCGCGACGCGGTCGATCGTGCTGTTGCGCAACGACGGCGGGTTGTTGCCGCTGCCGCGGACGGGAAAACGCATCGCGCTGATCGGGCCGTTCGGGGCGGACCGGACGAATCTCAACGGGCCATGGTCGTTCGCGGGCGATGCGATGGACGGGATCGATATCGCCAGCGGATTGCGGGCGATGCTGCGCGATCCGGCGGTGCTGACGGTCGAGGCGGGGTCGGGGATCGGCGAGCCGCTGGTCGGCGGGATCGAACGTGCGGTGGCGGCGGCGCGGGCGGCCGATGTGGTGCTGCTGGCGATCGGCGAGGGGGCCGACCTGTCGGGCGAGGGCAACAGCCGGACCGAGATCACCGTGCCGCCGGCGCAACAGGCGCTGGCCGAGGCGGTGGCGGCGACGGGCACGCCGGTGGTCGTGCTGTTGCGGCATGGCCGGGCGCTGGCACTGAGCGGGGCGGTGCGCGATGCGCCGGCCTTGCTCGCGACGTGGTTTCTGGGGGAGCAGACCGGGGCGGCGATCGCCGACATCGTGTTCGGGGTGGTCGAACCGACCGGACGACTGCCAGTCAGCTTTCCGATCGCGAGCGGGCAGCAGCCCTGGTCGTACGACCGGCGCAGTACCGGGCGGCCCGCGCCCGACACCGACCCGATGCTGGCGGGGCGCAGTCGCTGGCGCGATGCGCCGGACCGGGCGCTGTACCCGTTCGGGTCGGGCATGGGCTATACGCGGTTCGCCGTGTCGGACCTGCGGGTGCCGGCGGTGGTCCCGGCCGGGGCGGCGGTGCCGGTGTCGGTGCTGGTCCGCAATATCGGCGAACGCGCGGGCACGACGCTGGTCCGCGTCGATGTCCATGACCGGGTCGCGAGCCGGACGCGACCGGTGCGGCAGATGAAGGCGTTCGCACGGGTGACGCTGGCGGCGGGAGCCGAGGCGCGGGTCGATCTGAGGATCGCGGGCGACGATCTGGCGCTGGTCGCCGGCGACGGCGCGTGGCGGATCGAGCCGGGGGCGTTCGACCTGTGGGTTCATGCAGGCGACGGCGTCGAGGTGACGGGAACGTTCGCGGTGCGCTGACGCGCGGTCAGTCGTCCTCGTCGTCGAAGCCGACCAGATCGAGCGCGCGTGCCTTGATCTGGCGGGTCATGCACCAATGGACCAGCGCGTCCTCGCGGCCGTGCGTGACCCAGACTTCCTTCGGCGCGATCTCGGTCAGGGTCCGGGTCAGTTCGTCCCAATCGGCATGGTCGGACAGGATCAGCGGCAGTTCGACGCCGCGCTGGCGCGCGCGCTGGCGGACGCGCATCCAGCCGCTGGCCATCGCCGTGATCGGATCGGGCAGCCGGCGCGACCAGCGATCGTTCAAGGCGGAGGGCGGCGCGATGATGATCCGGCCCTGCAACTCGGCCTTGGTCGCGCCGGTCGCCGGGCGCAGTTCGCCCAGATCGACGCCCAGTTCGACATAGAGGTCGCACAGCCGCTGCAGCGCACCGTGCAGGTAGATCGGATCGTCGAACCCCATCGCCCGCGCCTCGGCGATCACCCGCTGCGCCTTGCCCAGCGCATAGGCCCCGACCAGGACGCAGCGTTCGGGTTCGGTACGCAGCGCGGCCAGCAGCTTGTCGATCTCGTCACGGGTTTCGGGATGGCGAAAGACCGGCAGGCCGAACGTCGCCTCGGTCACGAACACGTCGCAGGGCACCGGCTGGAACGCTGCGCAGGTCGGGTCGGCGCGCCGCTTGTAATCGCCCGACACCACGACCCGCTCGCCCCGGTGGTCGAGCACGATCTGCGCCGATCCCAGCACATGGCCGGCGGGAACGAACGAAATGCCGACATCGCCGACCGTCAGGCTTTCGCCATAGGCGACGCCGATGCCGTTCTGCGGTCCGTAGCGCGCGTCCATGATCGCCAGCGTTTCGGGCGTCGCCCACACCGTCTGATGCCCGCCGCGCGCATGGTCGGCATGACCGTGCGTCACCAGCGCGCGCGCGACCGGTTCGGAAGGGTCGATCCACATATCGATCGCCGGAATATGGATGCCGGTCGGGTGCGGCGTGATCCAGCGCGCGAGAGCCATGACCGACACATGGGGCGGATGGCCGGGCCTGCCAAGGTCATCGAACCGACATATCCGTGCGATAGACCGACGATATTCGCAACGATTGCCCGACCTTGCCGACGCCTGCCCCACCCCGTTTCAGCCTGTTCGCGGCGGGACTGGCGGCGTTCTGCGTCTATTTTGCGATGTACGCCTTTCGCAAACCGGTGATGGCGGTCGGTTTCGCCGATCAGGCGGCGCTGTGGCCGGCGCTCGATTACAAGGCGACGCTGATCCTCGCGCAGGCGATCGGCTATGCCCTGTCCAAGATGGTGGGGGTGAAGGTCGTCGCCGAACATGCGACCGGCGCGCGGGCCAGGCTGATCCTCGCGCTGGTCGCGGCAGCATGGGTGGCGTTGCTGGGCTTCGCGATCCTGCCGCCACGGTTCGGGCCGGTCTGCCTGTTCCTGAACGGGCTGCCGCTCGGCATGATCTGGGGGCTGGTGTTCAGCTATCTGGAGGGGCGGCGGGTGTCGGAGATGCTGGCGGCGATGCTGACCGCCAGCTTCATCCTGTCGTCGGGCGCGACCAAGACGGCGGGGGCGCTGCTGGTGCAGCACGGACTGTCGCCCTTCTGGATGCCGGCGGTGACCGGGCTGCTGTTCGCGCCCATCCTGATCGTCGCGCTGGTCGTGCTGGCCCGCACCCCGCCGCCCGACACCGCCGACCGCGCGGCGCGGGGCACGCGGGTGGCGATGGATGGTGCGGCGCGCCTTGCCTATGTCCGCGCCCACGCCCTGCCGCTGACGCTGCTGATCCTCGGCTACACGCTGCTGACGGGCCTGCGCGATTTCCGCGACAATTTCGCCGCCGAGATCTGGGGCGACCTTGGCAACGGTGCGCCGGCCGCGATCTTTTCGATCACCGAAGTGCCGGTGACGGTCGTCGTGCTGATCGGCATGGCGTTGCTGGCCAAGATCCGCAGCAATCTGCGCGCGCTGCTGGCGATCCATGGCGCGATCCTGTTCGGCGCGGTGGCGCTGGGCGGCGCGACCCTGCTGTTCCGGCTGGGCTGGATCGGGCCGGTCGCATGGACGGTGTGGATCGGGATCGGCATCTACAGCGCCTATGCGCCGTTCAGTGCGGTGCTGTTCGACCGGATGATGGCGCTGGGCCAGTCGCCGGGCAATGCCGGCTTCCTGATCTATCTGGCCGATTCGTTCGGCTATGCCGGCAGCGTCGCGTTGTTGCTGCTGCGCGAACTGGCCGACGATCGCGCACCGTGGCTGGGGTTCTTCACCGGCGCGACGCTGGCCACCGCGCTGGTGTTAATTTGCGGCGCATGCCTGTCGGGACTGTGGTTCTCGCGGCGGTTTTCGGCCGATACGTGATGATATCACGTTGATCTTGGCCCTCGCTCCACAAGTATCGCCGATCTGAACGTCATTTTCATCATCCGTCACACACCCGTCATCAAGATCCGCCAAAGGCGCAGCGGGGGCCGGGAACCGGCCGGGACACGGCGGCACGTCCGCCAAGGGAGACATCATGAAGTTCATCACGGGTGCGGCGATCCTCGCGATCGCGGCGGGGACGACGCACGCCCATGCGCAGACGGCCCCGGCCGATGCGACGACGACCGAAATGTCGGGCGGCACGCAGGACGAAGCGCGCAGCGGCGGCGAGATCGTCGTGACCGGCCGCGCCACGACCTTCGCCAACACGCAGGTGACCGAGCCGATGCTCGACCGCCAGTCGGCGCTGACCAGCGTCAACGACGTCATCAAGGAACTGCCCGGCGTGTTCGTGGCGGAGGGCGACGCCTTCGGTTCGTCCGACTGGGCGACCTCGATCAGCATTCGCGGGTTCAGCTCGGGCGGCGGCGGCGGTCAGCAGATCGGATCGACCATCGACGGGCTGCCCAATGGTGGCTCGGGCTATGGCGGCGGATCGCGCGCCAACCGTTATCTCGACGTGCTGAACCTGAAGACGGTGATCGTGTCGCAGGGCACTGCCGACATCTCGTCGCGGTCGAACGAGGCGCTGGGCGCGACGCTCGACTATGTCACGACCGATCCGGCGCGTGACACCCGCTATCGCTTCACGCTGGCAGGCGGCGATTTCGGTGCGCGCAAGCTCTATGGTCGGGTCGATACCGGCCAGTTCGCCGGCGACACCCGCGCCTTCGTCAGCGCCTCGACCAGCCGCGTGAAGGACTGGATCGGCGGATCGGGCGAAACCCGCCGCGACCATGTCGATGCGAAGATCGTGAGCAACATCGACCGGGTGAAGCTGACCGGCTGGGTCAGCTATGACGACGCCGACGAAGCCGAATTCGGATCGGTCAGCCCGGAGATGTTCGCCAATGATCCGAACCACGATGCCTATACCGACAACTGGACCGGCATCCCCTATATCGATCAGGGCTATCGCTCGACCTCGCGGGCGTTGCGTCGCAATTTGTTCGGCTATCTGCGCGGCGAGACCGATCTGGGCGACGTGAAGCTGTCGGGCACCGCCTATTACCACCGGATGCGCGGGCGCGGCGATTTCGCGCCCCCCTATCTGGTGGATGTCCGCAACGACGGCCTCGGCAATCCCGAGAGCGAGTTCACCGGCAGCCTGCCGACAGTGATCGGCGGCGGCAATCTGGGTCGCTATTATTTCGTCACCCCGACCGGCGCGAAGGCGACGTTCCTGACCGGCTGCACCGGCACGGCGGCGATCCCGGCACTCTATGCGCCGAGCTGCTATGCGGCGGGATCGACCCCGGTCATGTCCTATCGCCACACCCATTATGAGAACGATCGCGGCGGGCTGACCGCCGATGCGGCATGGACGCATGATTTCGGCGGGGTTCAGAACACGCTGCGTGGCGGCCTGTGGTGGGAACGCGGCCGCGCCAACCAGCTGCGTGACTGGCACAAGATCACCAATGCGCTGGTCGGCCCGGCGTTCGACGGCAAGCCCTATTACCAGCAGTTCAGCACCGACTATGGCCTCGACGAGATCATGTATTATGTCGAGGACGCGGTGACCTTCGGGCCGCTGACCGCGCGGTTCGGCGTGAAGCAGTTCTTCCTCGACCAGCGTCGCGCCGAATTGTTCAACAGCCGCACCGTGACCGAACTCAATTCGAACAGCCGCCCGCTGATCTCGACCGGCATCGTCTATCACGCGCCGATCGACGGGCTGGAGGCGTTCGCCGGCTATTCGCAGAATTTCGCAGCGATCGGCAACGGGCCGCTCGGCGAACCGCGCGAGGTGATCGACCGGATCAAGCCCGAAACCGCCAACAACATCGAAATCGGCGCACGCTATTCGACGCCGCGCGTCAAGGCATCGCTGACCGCCTATGACATCAAGTTCGACAACCGCATCCAGTCGATCTCGGCCAACCTCGTCACCGGTATCGATTATCTGGAGGAGCAGGACAGCGTCTATCTGAACGTCGGCGGCATCAAGAGCCGGGGGATCGAGGCGGCGCTCGCCTATCGCGTGACGCAGGGCCTGACGCTGTCGGGCAACTATACCTATAACCACGCGACCTATATCGGCACCGGCAACGCAGCACAGGACGCCGATATCGGCGTGACGCCGGGGCGGCAGGTCATCAATTCCCCGCGCAACATGTGGGTCGCAGCGGCCGATTATGCGCGTGGCGTGTTCAAGATCGGTGGGGCGGCCAAGTTCGTCGGCGATCGCTTCATCGGCAGCGACGGGACGGCCACCGCACCCAGCTTCACCACCGTCGATGCCTATGCCGGCGTCGATCTGGGCGAAGTGAACGCGGTCATGAAGGGCATGGCGCTGACGGTACAGGCGACCAACCTCGCCGATCGCCGGTATCTGGCCGGGGCCGATGGCGGGTCGGCGTTCCTCGGCACGCCGCGGACCGTGACGGCGGCGTTGACGTTCGATTTCTGACCTAAACTCCCCTCCCTGAAAGGGAGGGGTTGGGGGTGGGTCGGCCTGCGAGGGAACGGAAGCGTTCCACAACCGGCCTACCCACCCCCGGCCCCTCCCTTGTCAGGGAGGGGAGGATCATCTTTACAGGACTTTCCCATGGTCGACCTGTCGCGCCGCACGCTCCTGTCCACCGGTGCCGCCCTTGCCGGGGCGGCGGCACTGCCCGCGTCGATCGCGCGCGCGGCGGCGATCGCCCCCGACCGGCGCAGCGGCACCATCGCCGACGTCGAGCACGTCGTGATCCTTGCCCAGGAAAATCGCGGCTTCGACCATTATTTCGGGTCGTTGCGCGGCGTGCGGGGCTTTGCCGACCGCTTCCCCATTCCCACGCCCGCCGGCACCGTCTGGCAACAGACCGACCGGACCGGCACCGGTGGCCCGCGGATCGTCGGCCCCTTCCACCTCGACACCGCGCGGCAGTTCGACCTGATGCGGATGGAGGGCACGCCGCATAGCTGGCCCGATGCCCAGCGCGCATGGGACGAGGGCCGCATGGCGCATTGGCCCGAGGCCAAGCATCCGCGCGCCATGGGGCACTACCGGCGCAGCGACATCCCGTTCCAGTTCGCGCTGGCCGAGGCGTTCACGATCTGCGACGCCTATCACTGCGCGGTTCAGACCGGGACCAACACCAACCGCCTGTTCCTGTGGAGCGGCACCAACGACCCCGCCGGCCAACGTGGCGGCCCGGCGATCGGCAATTCGCACGACAATTTCGTCGAACAGGGCGGCGCGGCCGATCCCTATCGCTGGACGACGACGGTCGAGCGGTTGCAGGCGGCCGGCGTCGACTGGCGCATCTATCAGGACATGGACGACAATTTCACCGACAACCCGCTGGCCGGCTTCGCGGCGTTCCGCGACGCCCATGCCGGGCACGGCGATGCGGTGCTGAAGGACCGCGCGCTGACCACGCGCGGGCCGGACCTGCTGAAGGCCGATGTTCTGGCAGGACGATTGCCGCAGGTGTCGTACGTGATCGCCACCGCCGCCGGTTCCGAACATCCCGGCCCCTCCAGCCCGGCACAGGGCGCGGACTATACCGCCCGCGTGCTCGACGCGCTGACCGCCGATCGGAAAGTGTGGGCGCGCACCGTGCTGCTGGTGATGTTCGACGAGAATGACGGGTTCTTCGACCATATGCCGCCGCCCGCCCCGCCCGCGCGCGGCGCGGACGGCACGGTGTTCGGCGGATCGAGCATCGACCTGACCGGCGAATATCACGAGGTGCCGAGCAGCGGCGATGCCGCGATCGACCTGCCCGCCTATCGCGGTCGCCCCTACGGCCTCGGGCCGCGCGTGCCGCTCTATGTCGTCTCGCCATGGAGCCGGGGCGGCTGGGTCAATTCGCAGACGTTCGACCACACGTCGGTGATCCGCTTTCTGGAGGCGCGCTTCGGCATCCACGAACCCAATATCTCCGCGTGGCGGCGCGCGATCTGCGGCGACCTGACCTCAGCGTTCGACTTTACGGCGACCGACGCGGCAACGCCGGTGCTGCCCGATCCCGCCGGCGATGCGCGGCGGGCGGCTGCGATCAAGGGGCAGGTCACCCCCGATGCGCCGACGGCCAGCGCGCCGTGGCAGGAAAGCGGCATCCGCCGGTCGCGCGCCCTGCCCTATCGACTGGACGTGATCGAGCGCGGCGATGCGACCGGCGTCAATCTGCGCTTTGCCGCCGACGGCGTGGGCGCGGTCTTCCACGTCTATGACCGCCATGCGCTCGATCAGCCGCCGCGCCGCTACAGCGTGGGTGCCAGCGACCGGATCGACGGGCATTGGCCCTATACCGCCGATGGCGGCTATGACCTGTGGGTGCTGGGGCCGAACGGCTTTCACCGTCAGTTCGTCGGGCACCGCGGCGATCCGGCGATGGCAGTCGCATGGAGCCTGTCCGATGCCGGACTGGCACTGCGCGTCGGCACCGCGCCGGGGCTGCGCGTCCGTCGGCTGACGCCGGGCGGCGGTGCGTCGGAGGAGGCGCTACCCGCCGGGCGGCATCGCTGGTCGTTCGACGGCGCGCTCGGCTGGTATGACGTGACGCTGTCGAGCAGCGCCGCCCCCGGCTGGCACCGCCGCATCGCCGGGCGGCACGACCGCGCGGGGCGCGCGAGCAGCAGCGATCCGTTCGTGGCGGGGATCGGGGCGGGCTGAAGCGGCATGATCGGCAGGACAATTGCCTGCCGCGATTCGTACCAGGTCCTTGGGAAATGGTGCACCCGACTGGATTCGAACCAGTGGCCTCTGCCTTCGGAGGGCAGCGCTCTATCCAGCTGAGCTACGGGTGCTTGGCCGTGGGGGCAGCGACTAGCAAAGCTTTGCCGGCATGGCCAGCCGTTTTCAGGCGAGCGTCGCCTTTTGCGCCGGCGGCGGGGTTTTGGGGCGGAAGGCGCAGAGGTCGGCGACCGGGCAGCGCCAGCATTCGGGACGGCGGGCCTTGCAGACATAGCGACCGTGCAGGATCAGCCAGTGATGCGCGTGCAGGCGGAACGGTGCGGGGACGACCCGCTCCAGCACCGCCTCGACCGCGTTCGGCGTCTTGCCGCGCGCAAGGCCGGTGCGGTTGCCGACGCGAAAGATGTGGGTGTCGACCGCGAACGTCTCGTGCCCGAAGGCGACGTTCATCACCACGTTCGCCGTTTTCCGGCCGACGCCGGGCAGTTTTTCCAGCGCATCGCGGTCTTCGGGAACCTGTCCGCCATGGTCGGCGATCAGGGATTCGCTCAGAGCAATGACGTTCTTGGCCTTGGTATTGAACAGGCCGATGGTGCGGATATGATGTTTCAGGCCGTCAAGCCCCAGCGCGACCATCTTGTCGGGCGTGTCGACCTGCGCGAACAGTGCGCGCGTCGCCTTGTTCACGCCGGCGTCGGTCGCCTGCGCCGACAGCACGACCGCGACCAGCAGCGTATAGTCGTTGACCGATTCGAGTTCGGTTTCGGGGTGCGGGTTATCCTCGGCCAACCGGCGGAAGAATTCGAAGATATCCGCCTTCTTCAAACGCCGAGCACCGCATCCATCGTGTAGCGGCCGGGAGGCGCACCCGCCAGCCACAGCGCGGCGCGCACCGCACCGCGCGCGAACAGCGCGCGGTCGTCGGCACGGTGGCCGAGCTCGATCCGCTCGCCCTCACCCGCGAAGACGACCTGATGATCGCCGACGATGGTACCACCGCGCAGCGAGGCGAAACCGATCGTACCGCCCGCCCGCGCCCCGACCAGCCCGGCACGGCCGATCACGCCGCTATCGGCCAGCGTCGTCCCCAACCCTTCCGCCGCGGCGTCGCCGAGCATCAGCGCGGTGCCCGACGGGGCATCGACCTTCAGCCGATGATGACTCTCGACGATTTCGATGTCCCAGTCGGGGCCGAGGCGGCTGGCGGCGTCGCGGACAAGCCGCGACAGCAGCGCGATGCCGAGCGAGGTATTGCCGGTCTGCAGCACCGCGATGTCGCGCGCGGCATCGTCGATCATCGCATGATGCCGTTCGACGAGGCCGGTGGTGCCGATCACGACGGGTGTCGCGGCGGCGCGGGCAGCGGCAAGATTGCCCTCCAGCGCGACGGGTGCGGAGAAATCGACCAGCACATCGGCAGTCGCGGCCAGCGCGACCGCATCGCCACCCTGATCGACACCGCCGGCGAGGGTTTCGCTCAGCCGTTCGATCTCCAACGCGATCGCGCGCCCCATCCGGCCCTGCCAACCGAAGATACCGATGCTGGTCACTGATCCCCGCCCGCTAGCGTCCGGCTGGCCGCCCGATCGCGTCCCCGGCTCGGTAAAGCCATGGCCCGGCGACCGGGGATGTGCAAGCGATTGCGTGCGCGGAGACGCCCTCAGCTCAGCGTTGGACCGATGCGATCGGGGCCTCGACATATTTGGGGTCGGCGGGGTCGAATTCGGGCTGCGGCAGGAAGGTGCGCGACGTCAGCGCGACATTGCCGAGCCCGGCGAGCTTGAACGTGCCGATCTTGAAGACCTTCGGCGCGCTGCCGGCGCGTTCGACGGTGACCGCATCGACATGGAGGTCGCCATGCTTGGTCCACAGCATGTGCGGCGCGAGCAGCATGTCCATGTTGTTGTAGCGCACCGACAGGCAAATGCGCTGCATCAGCGCGAAGCGGATGATATCGCTCAGCGTTGCGCGCTGTTCTTCCGTCACGGTGTCGGGCGCGGTGTCCATCTTCGACTCGGATACGGCATCGTTGTGCATCGCAGCATTTAGTAGCGATCGTAACCGCCAGCAGCAAGGGGGATGGCATCATCCATTCGCCCGACACCGGCCCCCTGTCGGCAGGCAGTTGTTCTGATCGCAACGGATCAGGCGTGAGCCGGCGCGTACCGACAGCGTAGCGTCCGGCGATCGGGCGACGGTGGGACCATTTGCACGGTTCCGGGAACGACCGGAAATACGGCACGAGTTTTCTGCGGTTTTGCGAGCAGGCCGATACTTTCGTATCATCAGCACCGGTTTCCTCCCGCGCCGCAATCGGCTACGCGCGGATCAATAATGGGAAATATATTTATCGTCATGGCCGGCGGCGCGCTGGGGTCAGGCCTTCGCTATCTGTTCGGTCGCTTCGCTACCGCTTCGTTCGGCCCCGACTATCCATGGGGTACGCTGGGCGTGAACCTGATCGGCGGGCTGGCGATGGGGTTGTTGACCGGCCTGCTCCTGCGCAGCGGCGGCAGCGAGCCGGTGCGGCTGGCGGTCGGGGTGGGCGTGCTGGGCGGCTTCACGACCTTTTCGGCGTTCTCGCTCGACATGGTGACGATGATCGAACGCGGCGCGATGGTCAGCGCGCTGGGATATATACTGGTATCGGTGATCGGCGCGGGCATCGCGCTGTTCGTCGGGCTGCAACTGACACGGGGTGCGGCATGAGCGAGAACGACGTCCGGCAATTCACGGTCGGGGCCGATGACGACGGCATCCGGCTCGACCGCTGGTTCAAGCGGCATCTGCCCGATACCAGTTTCAACATCGTGTCGCGCTGGGCGCGGACCGGGCAGCTTCGCATCGATGGCGGGCGGGCGCAGCCGGGCGCGCGGCTGGCGGCCGGACAGGTGCTGCGGGTGCCGCCGCCCGAATCGGCGGTCGTCGCCCAGCCCAAGGCGAAGGCCGAGCGCCCGCCGCTGTCCGCGGAACAGATCGAACTGGCGCAGTCGCTGGTGATCCACCGCGACAAGCAGGCGATCGTCCTGAACAAGCCACCGGGTCTGGCGACGCAGGGCGGGACGAAGACCCACGACCATGTCGACGGGCTGCTCGACGCATTGCAGTTCGACGGCGAGAGCCGGCCGAAGCTGGTCCACCGGCTGGACAAGGATACGTCGGGCGCGCTGCTGATCGCGCGGACGGCGCGGGCGGCGGCGTTCTTCGCCAAATCCTTTTCCGGGCGGACCGCGAAGAAGGTATATTGGGCGCTGATCGTCGGCATCCCCGACATCTCCGACGGGATCGTCGACCTGCCGCTCGCCAAGCAGCCCGGCACGGGCGGCGAGAAGATGCATGTCGACGAGGAGGAGGGCCAGCCGGCGCGGTCGCGCTATCGCGTGATCGAACGGGTCGGCAACCGTGCAGCCTGGGTCGAACTGCAACCCTTTACCGGGCGCACCCACCAGTTGCGCGTGCATATGGCCGCGATCGGCCATCCGATCGTCGGTGACGGCAAGTATGGCGGGCAGGCCGCGTTCCTGACCGGCGGGGTCAGCCGCAAGATGCACCTGCACGCACGGCGCATCCGCATCGATCATCCCGATGGCGGCAAGGTCGACGTCACCGCCGAACTGCCCGATCATTTCGCCGAGAGCATCGACCTGCTGGGGTTCGACATGAGCCTGGGCAATGCGATGATCGACGATGCGCCGCCGCCTGTCACCAAGGCCGATCTGAAGGCGAAGGCGAAGGCGCATGCCAAGACCTATCGCAAGGAACGGCGGGGTGAGCGTCGCGCCCGGGGATCGCGCGACTGATGCATCCCGACCGGGTCTTTCGGATGGCCGACGATGCCGCACGGACGTTCGTGCGGGACGAAGGGTTCGGCGTGCTGTTCGTCGGCACGCCCGATGGACCGCGCGCGGCGCAGGTGCCGGTGGTGACGACCGCGGACGGCGCGCTGCGGTTTCATGTCGCGCGGACCAATGCGGTGACGGCGCATCTGGAGGGGGCGACCGTGCTGTTCGTCGTGCAGGGGCCGCACGCCTATATCTCGCCACGCTGGTACGAAGCCGGGCCGGACGAGGTGCCGACCTGGAACTACCTGTCGGTCGAGGTCGAGGGCGCGGCGCACGGCATCGATCGTGCCGCGTTGCGCGAACAGCTCGACGCGCTCGCCGCTACCTATGAACGCGCGGCGCAATGGTCGGTCGACCAGATCGATCCGCAAAAGGCCGAAGCGATGCTCGACGCGATCGCCGGGTTCGAACTGGTGCCGACCGCATGGCGGGGCACGGCGAAGCTGAACCAGAACAAGCCCGCCGAGGTCCGCGCCCGCGTGGCGGCCGCGCTGGGCGACCATCCGCTGGCACCATGGATTCAGGCGGCATGACCCGGCTGGCGGTCTTCGATTGCGACGGGACGCTGGCCGATGGGCAGGCGAACATCTGTACCGCGATGGCGCTGGCCTTTGCCGATGCGGGGCTGGCCTCGCCCGACCCGCGCGAGGTGCGCCGCATCGTCGGACTGAGCCTGCCGCAGGCGGTGGCGCGGCTGGTGCCCTATCGCTCGTCCGAGCTGCACGCGGCGGTGGCGGAAGGGTATAAGCGGCATTTTCGGGCGATGCGCACCGACGGGCGATTGCAGGAGGAGCCGCTGTTTCCGGGCATCGCCGAAACGCTGGTGACGTTGCTGGACGGTGGCTGGCAGCTGGGCGTCGCGACCGGAAAATCGGATCGCGGCTTGCGACTGCTGCTGGCGCATCACCGGATCGACCAGTATTTCGTGACCCTCCAGACCGCCGATCGCCACCCGTCCAAACCGCATCCGGCGATGCTGCTGGCGGCAATGATCGAGGTCGGCGCCGCCCCGGAAACGACCGTGATGATCGGCGACACCGGGTACGACATGGCGATGGCACGGACGGCCGGCGTGCGGGCGATCGGCGTCGAGTGGGGCTATCATCCGCCGCACGAACTGACCGCCGCCGGGGCCGACCGGCTGTGCGACGATGCGTCGCTCCTCCCCGCCCTGCTGGACCTGCCATGACTCCTGATCCTGTCGCGCGCAATCGCTGGCTGACGCTGGTCGTCATCCGCATCGTCACCGCGATGGGGGCGGTGTTCGGGGTGATCGTGCTGGCGCGGGCACCCGATACCGGCATGCGCGTGCTGGGCGTCGCGATCGTGTTGTCGGCGCTGTACGCGATGGCGGTGGTGCCGCGCGGGCTGGCCGCGAAATGGCGCAGCCGGTGAGGCGGTTCTGGAAGACCGTCGCGGTTTCGCCCGGAGGCGAGATCGCGCTCGACGGACGGCCGGTGCGGACGCCGGGGCGATTGCCGCTGGTGGTGCCCTATCCGGAACTGGCGGCGGCGATCGCGCAGGAATGGAGCGATGTCGGCGAGACGGTCGATCCACGCGCAATGCCGCTGACCGGCCTCGCCAACGGCGCGATCGAACGGGTCGCGGCCGATCCGGCGGGCTTTGCCGGCGGACTGGCGGTCTATGGGGGCAGCGACCTGCTCTGCTATCGCGGTGAGGAGCCGCTGGCCGAACGACAGGCAGCGGCTTGGAACCCGGTGCTCGACTGGGCGCGCGCACGGTTCGACGTGACCTTCGTCGTCACCGACGGGGTGATGCCGGTCGAACAGCCGCCGCGCACGCTGGCGCGGTTGCGCGAGGCGGTGGTGGCATTGTCGCCATGGGTGCTGGCACCGCTGTCGCCGATCATCGGCCTGACCGGCTCGCTGCTGCTCGGGCTGGCGCTGGCCGAGCGGGCGATCGATGCCGATACGGCATGGACGGCGGCGCATGTCGATGAGGATTGGCAGGCCGAGCAATGGGGCGAGGATGCGCTGGCCGCCGAAACCCGCGCGGTCCGCGCGGCCGAATATCGCGCGGCGGTCCGGTTCCTCGACCTCATCCGTCGCGGACCGGACCGCATGACCCCCCGATCCTGAGCGACAGCGTGGCGGTGAGTGCGGCATCGGTGGCGATGCCTTCGATCCGGTCGATCAGCCGTTCGGTCACCGCACCGGCCATGTCGGCGATCGGGCGATGGACGGTGGTCAACGCCGGGGTCAGCATCCGCGCAAGGATGCTGCCGTCGAAGCCGATCACCGACAGGTCGCCCGGCACCGACACGGCCATGCCTGCCGCGACCTTCAGCACCGCCGCCGCCATCACGTCGTTCGCCGCGAAGATCGCGGTCGGGCGTGGCCGGGCGGCGAGCAACGCCTGCGCCGCCGCCACCCCGGCGTCGAAGCCGTAATCGCCCTCCACCTCGCCCGACAGCGCGATGCCGTGCGCGGCGAGGCCGTCGACGAACCCCGCCCGCCGTTCGCAGGCCGAATGGGCCGATGCCGGGCCGGACAACAGCGCGATGCGGCGATGGCCGAGCGCGACCAGATGGTCGGCGACGGTGCGTGCCGCGCCGCGTTCGTCGGACACCAGCACCGCGTCATACCCCGACAGCGCGACCGAGGATAACGCCACCGCCGGGACACCGGCCAGCGCATCGGCCAGCCCGGCCAGTCCCGACACCGGCGGCACGACGACCACGCCATCGACCCGCGAGCGGCGCACGAAATCGAGGACGTCGGCCGCCGGATCGCCTGCGACGACGACCGGATGGACGACCAGTTCATAGCCACGCGCCGCCGCCGTGCCGACCATGCCGCGTTGCAGGGGATCGAGCACCAGTGCGTTGCGATCGTTATGCACCAGCCCGAGCAGATAGGAGCGCCCAGTCGCCAACCCGCGCGCGCGCGCACTGGGGCGGAAGTTCAGCCCGGCGATCACCGCCTCGACCGCTTCGCGGGTGGCGGCATTGACCAGCGGCGACCGGTTGAGCACCCGCGACACGGTGCGGATCGACACCCCCGCGCGCGCGGCAACATCGGCGATGGTGGTGCCGGCAGGCGGACCGGTCACCGGCGTCAGACGCGGAGCTGCCGTGCGACCAGCCCGCGCTGCGTCGCGATCCCGGTCCGCGCCCGGCGCAGCACCTCGACCTTGATCGCGGCGATGGCGGTCGAGACCCGCTGATGGAGATTTTCGCCGCGCTGCTGCATTACCACGACCGATCCCATAGCCGTCCGCCGGTTACAATAGGCGGCGCTCAGCCGGCGGCGGCATGGGCGATGCCCAGTTCCAGCCCGCGCAACTCCGCCAGCCCCCGCATCCGCCCGAGCAGCGAATAGCCCGGATTGGTCCGGCGTCCGAGATCGTCGAGCATCTGGTGACCGTGATCGGGGCGCATCGGGATGCTGCGCCCTTCGCGGCGCGACACGTGATGCACCGCCGCGACCACGGCAGCCATATCGGCATCACCGCGCAGATGCTCGGCCTCGTGAAACGCGCTGTCGCCGCCTTCGCGATCGACCGAACGCAGATGAAGGAAACCGATGCGCTCGCCGAGGCGCCGGACCATGCCGGGCAGGTCGTTGTCGGCGCGCACCCCGAACGATCCGGTACACAGGCACAGACCGTTCGAGGCATTGGGTACCGCATCGAACAGCGCCGCGACATCGCGTTCGGTGCTGACGACGCGGGGCAGGCCGAAGATCGGGAACGGCGGATCGTCGGGATGGACGACCAGCCGGATGCCGAGCTGGTCGGCATGCGGACACACGGCCTTGAGAAACGCGATCAGATTGTCGCGCAGCACGCCGGCATCGATTCCGGCATAGCCGGCGATGGCGTCGCGGAATTGCGCCGAGGTGAAGCTTTCCTCCGCCCCCGGCAGGCCGGCGAGGATCGTCGCCTCCAGCGCGCGGCGCGCCGCATCGTCCATCGCCGCGAACCGCCGCGCGGCGGCATCGACCAGTGCCGGCCGATAGTCCTGCGCGGCACCGGGGCGTTGCAGAATATGGATGTCATATGCCGCGACCGCTTCCCATTCGAAGCGCAGCGCCCGCGCACCATCGGGCAGCGGCCACGCCAGGTCGGTGCGCGTCCAGTCGAGCAAGGGCATGAAATTATAGGTGACGACGGTGATGCCTTCCGCCGCCAAATGGGTCAGGCTCTGGCGATAAGCGTCGATATACCGGTCCCAGCCGGGGCCGCGCGTCTTCAGGTCGTCATGGACCGGCAGGCTTTCCACCACGCTCCAGCCAAGGCCGGCATCCGCGATCATCGCCCGGCGCGCGGCGATCGCTTCGCGCGGCCAGACGGATCCGTTGGGAATGTCGTGCAGCGCGGTGACGACCCCGGTCGCCCCCGCCTGGCGAATGGCGGCCAGCGTCACGGGGTCGGACGGCCCGAACCACCGCATCGTCTGTGTCATCAGCAAATTGCTACCCTCCCCGCTTTGCGAACCCGGATACGGGTTTCGCCAACGAACCTAGGGCAGTGCGATCGACCTTGCCAGTGCGCAAGATTGGTCAGCCCAGTCCGATCGTCGCGGTTTTTTCGTGTGATCGCGCGGCGGTCGGCATTGGCGTAAGCGCCCGGCGGATTACCCCTTGGTCGCGGACGCTCCAGAACATATATTGAACGGATGGCGCAACTTGATACCCGGCAGAAACTGGCGATCCTGGCCGACGCCGCCAAATATGATGCGTCGTGCGCATCGTCGGGCACCGCCAAGCGCAATTCGCGCGACGGCAAGGGCATCGGGTCGACCGAGGGCATGGGCATCTGTCACGCCTATGCGCCCGATGGTCGCTGTATCTCGCTGCTGAAGATCCTGCTGACCAACAGCTGTATCTTCGACTGTCATTATTGCATCAATCGCAAGTCGTCGAACGTCCGCCGCGCGCGCTTCACCGCGCAGGAAGTCGTCGCGCTGACGCTCAGCTTCTACCGGCGCAATTATATCGAGGGGCTGTTCCTGTCGTCGGGGATCATCGGATCGTCCAACTATACGATGGAGCAGATCGTCGAGGTCGCACGGTCGCTGCGCGAGGATCACGACTTTCGCGGCTATATCCACCTGAAGACCATTCCCGATGCCGATCCCGAGCTGGTCCGTCTGGCCGGGGTCCATGCCGACCGGGTGTCGATCAATGTCGAGCTGCCGACGGTCGGCGGATTGAAGCGGCTGGCCCCCGAAAAGTCCGCCCCGCAGATCGAGGGGGCGATGAAGGACGTCGCCCATGCGATTGCCGACGGTCGCGATGCGCGCAAACGCTACAAGTCCGCGCCGAAATTCGCGCCAGCCGGACAATCGACGCAGATGATCGTCGGGGCGGATGCCGCGACCGACCGCGACATCGTCGGCAAAGCGGCGACGCTGTACGACCGGTTCGCGCTGCGCCGCGTCTATTATTCGGCGTTCAGCCCGATCCCGGAGGCATCGGCCGTCCTGCCGCTGCAACGTCCACCATTGATGCGCGAACATCGGCTGTACCAGTCGGACTGGCTGATGCGCTTCTACGACTATCGCCCCGACGAAGTGCGTGCCGCCGCCGACGATGCGACGGGGATGCTGCCGCTCGACATCGATCCCAAGCTGGCGTGGGCGTTGAAGTTCCGCGACCGCTTTCCGGTCGATGTGAATCGGGCACCGCGCGAAATGCTGCTGCGCGTGCCGGGGCTGGGGGTGAAGGCGGTGGGCGCGATCCTGACCGCGCGGCGGTGGCGGCGGCTGTCGCTGGCCGATATCTCGCGGCTGACGGTGTCGGTCGCCAAGCTCCGCCCGTTCATCATCGCCGATGACTGGCGGCCGGTGGTGCTGGCCGACCGCGCCGAATTGCGGCCGGTGGTGGCCCCGAAGAAGACCGATCAGCTGGAATTGTTCGCATAGTCTTCGTCCTCCCGGTGCAGGCAGTGAAAACCGCTCGCAAGAGAAACCTCCGCCGATGGTCGCCGTTGGTCTGGTCGAACCATCCGAAGGAAATCCCCATGGCCGACGCCCGCATCTATGCCGATCTGAAGGCCGATCACGACCGGCACCGCGACCTGCTCCAGCGGATCGACGCCGCGAGCGGTGACGAACGCGCCGCCTTGTTCGAGGAGTTCCGCGTCGAGGTATCGGCCCATGCCGCGGCCGAAGAGGAGGCGCTGTACGCGACGATGCTCGCCAATCCCGACCTGCGCGACGAGGCGCGGCATTCGGTGTCGGAGCATAAGGAAATCGACGATTATCTCGGCGAGATTTCCAAGCTCGATCCGGCCGGCAACGAATGGAACCAGCGTTTCGCCGAAATGCGGCACCGCTACGAACATCATATCGACGAGGAAGAGGAAGAGATGTTTCCCGCCGCCGCAAAGGAATTGAGCGACGACGAGGAAGCGCGGATCGCGACCGTGTTCGAGGAGCGCAAGCCCAGGGAACTCGAGATAGCCGAGTCGTCGGAAGCGGGCGACGATCGCGACTGATGCGCGTTGCGGCGCTGGCGGCGGCGGATGATTTCGACGGGTGGCGCGACGCCGCCCGGTCGCTCGCCGCCCAGCGTGTCGCACCGTCGGAGGTGGTGTGGCAGGTCGGCGACCTGCCCACCGACCTGTTCGGCGACGAGGCGATCGTCGACGGCAGCGCCCCCGCCCCCCGTGTCCCGCGCGCGTTCATCGATCTGGCGCGGACGGTGGCGATGCATGCCGACCCGGCGCGGTTCGCGCTGCTCTATGCGATGCTCACCCGCCTGATCGCCGAACCGCGGCTGATTGACGACAAGGCCGATCCGGCGATGCGGCGGCTGGAGGAAATGGCGAAGGCGGTCCGGCGCGACATCCACAAGATGCGCGCGTTCCTGCGGTTTCGCGAGATGGCGGACGCCGACGACACCCGCTTCGTCGCTTGGTTCGAGCCGGAACATCATATCGTCCGCCATAATGCGCGCTTCTTCGTCGACCGCTTCGCGGCGATGCGCTGGTCGATCCTGACGCCGGAGATTTCGGTGCATTGGGACGGTGAGACGCTGACGCAGGGGCCGGGCGCGACCAAGGCGGATGCACCGACCGGCGATCCGGTCGAGGAAGTCTGGAAGACCTATTACGCATCGATCTTCAATCCCGCGCGGCTGAAGAAGGGCGCGATGATGAAGGAGATGCCGCGCAAATATTGGAAGAACATGCCCGAAACCGCGCTGGTCCCGGCGTTGATCGCGGGGGCACAGGCACGCGAGGCGGCGATGATCGAGACGGCACGAGCAGCACCCGGCGGCAACAGTGTGGCGGCATGGGCTGCCCTTCGCGATGAGGCGGCGGGATGCCAGCGCTGCCCGCTATGGCAGCCCGCCACGCAGACGGTGTTCGGCGAAGGGCCGGTCGATGCCGCGATGATGGTGGTCGGCGAACAGCCGGGCGATCAGGAGGATTTGGCCGGGCGACCGTTCGTCGGGCCGGCGGGGCAGGTATTCGACCGGGCGATGGCCCAGGCGGAGATCGACCGGTCGCGCGTCTATGTCACCAACGCCGTCAAGCATTTCAAGTTCGAACCGCGCGGCAAGCGGCGCATCCATGCCAAGCCGGGCGTGGGCGAGATCGATGCCTGCCGGTGGTGGATCGAACAGGAGCGCGGCATCCTGCGTCCGCGCATGACGGTGGCGCTGGGCGCGACGGCGGCACGGTCGCTGACCGGCAAGACGGTGACGATATCGCGTGAGCGCGGGCGGGTGCTGACGTTGGCCGACGGCAGCTCGGCGTGGATCACGGTGCATCCGAGCTATCTGCTGCGGTTACCGGATAAAGTGCAGGCGGAGGAAGAGTTTGCGCGGTTCGTCGAGGACCTCAAGGGGGCGCAGGCGGCGATGGCCTGACGCCAAAGGTCACAAAGGTCACACTTGCCGCGTATTTGGTTCGGGTTCGGAATTTGGTTCACGCGAAGGCGCGGAGACGCGAAGAAGATCGTTTTCGCGCGGTGACGCGGAGGGTTGGGAGCTGGCGGCTGCAGCATTCCCGGCGGAGCCCTTCCCCTGCTCGATAAGAGTAGCGATCCGCTGTCGCGGCATGTTCGACCTCTCTGCGTCTCCGCGTCTCCGCGCGAAAACTAACCTTCTTCTCTTTGCGTCTTCGCGCCTTCGCGTGAACCCGATCCGGCCGGGCCTATCGCTTCACCGCCCTGTAGGAAAATCATTCCAAGCGCGGTCGATGCCATGGCTGGAGCTGCGGCAACGTGATCGCGTCATGCTGCTCGGGGGCCTCGGCGATGGCGCGCAGGCGGTCGAGGTCTTCGGGGGTGTCGATATCGATCAGTTCGGCGGGGGTGGTGATGACGTGGCGGCCGGCGCGGACCAGATCGCGCGCACCGGCATCGCCCTCCAGCGATTCGAGGAAATCGAAGCGCCCCCGTCCGAACACGGCCGGCGGGCAGGGTTTGGTGCCGTCGCTCGATGCGACGACCGCATCGTCGCCCTGTGCGGTGTCGAGCAGGCGATAGACATGGGCGGCGGTGATGCGCGGCATGTCGGCCAGCGCGATCACTACGCCCTTCGCCCCCGCCGCCCGCGCGGCGCGCAGGCCGAGTTGCACCGAACGCGACATGCCGGCACCGGGATCGTCGTTGACGATGACGTCGAACCCGCGCGACGCGAAATCGAGTTTCGTCCCGTCGATTACCGCGATGCGCGCAAGGAACGGGATCGCCTCCAGCGCCGTCACGACGTGGAAGGCGACCGGCTTGTGCAGAAACGGTTGCGCCAGCTTGTCGGCGTCGCCGAAGCGGCGCGAGCGACCGGCGGCGAGCAGGATCAGCGCGGTATCTTCAGCGTGCATGGAAACTCCTGACCATCGCCGCGGCGATCGACAGCGCGATTTCGGACGGGCCGATCGCGCCGATATCCAGTCCGACCGGGCCGTCGATCCGGTCGAGGTCGGCCGGCGCGAAGCCGGCGGCGGCAAGGCGTTCGAGCCGGGCGGCATGGCTGCGCCGCGACCCCAGCGCACCGACATAGGCGGCGGGCGACCGTAGCGCCTCGATCAAGGCCGGGTCGTCGATCTTGACGTCGTGGCTGAGCGTCACGACGGCGGTGGCGGCATCGGGCTTGAGGGCGGCCAGTGCCTCGTCGGGCCAGCGATCGTCGAGCGTGACGCCGGGAAAGCGTTCTTCGGTCAGGAACCGCGCGCGCGGGTCGATGACGGTGGTGGCGATACCGAGTTCGCGCGCCATCCCGGCCAGCCCCTGCGCGATCTGCACCGCGCCGACGATCAGCAACCGGCGTGGCGGGTCGTAGCGGTTGACGAAGCCCTCGCCCTCCCCGACCTGCGTCCGGCCGCTGGTCAGGTCGGTGGTCAGGGCGATCGCCTGTCCCGCGGCATTGGCCGATACGATCGCGTCGAACAGGGCGGGGTCGAAGTGTTCCGCGTCGACGCGCTGGACCATCACCTCGATCTCACCGCCGCACGGCAGGCCGACTTCCCACGCGGCGGCGTCGGCCACGCCATAGCGTTTGACCGCGAAGGGCGCGCCGGCGACCACCTCGGCGGCGGTGGCGAGGATATCGCTTTCGACGCAGCCGCCCGACACCGATCCTTCGAACCGGCCGTCCTCATGCACCAGCATGTGGCTGCCGCGCGGGCGGGGCGCGGACCCCCAGGTCGAGGTGACGGTGGCCAGTGCCAATGGCGCTCCGGCCCAGTCGCGGGCGGCGGTAAGGACGGAGTCGTTGTCGGCCATGTCGTTCCGATGTTGAGGGTTTTTGCCGGCGAGTACCAGCAAGATAGGTTCTGGCGCCCCGTCCTGAAAGGGAGGGGTTGGGGGTGGGTCGGCCGGTTGTGGAGCGCTCGCGTTCCCTCGCAGGCCAACCCACCCCTGCCCCTCCCTTTCAGGGAGGGGAAACGCCGGATCAGATCACGTCGAGCACCAGTCCGCGTGCTTTCGCTTCCTCAGCGCAGATATACCAGTTGGCCGGGGCCTTCTGGACCAGTTCGTCGAACGGCACCTGCGATCCGGCGACGATGTCGCGGAAACCTTCTTCCTCGATCTCTACCGACGTTTCGATCTCGTGCAGCTTCGCCTTCAGCGTCGCGACTAGCATTTTGAGCGGGCCGGACAGTTCGATGGTGCTGGTCATCTGCCGCTCGTGCAGCATCAGGCGGGTGCCCCGCGTCAGGAACCGCTTGTCGACCGGAAAGGCCGACATGAAGGTCGAGCCGGCGGAATAGACCGCGACCTTGCCGAGGAACAGCGCCTCGCGGCCGGTATAGTCACGCAGCAGGCGGATATCATCGCCCATCGCCCGCGCGACTTCTGGGTCGCCGCCGAGCGTCGAGATCGACACGACCAGCGGGCCATCGGCCGGGGCGTTGACGACCTGGTTGCGGAAGCTTTCGTACATCGCATGGTCGACGGGACCGGCGAGATGGACGTGCGGGCGGGCGAGCAGCGGGTAATCGTTGATGGTGGTGTCGGACATATGGCAGTTCCCCCTGGGTTGGTCGGCGGCGAAACCGGGGGCGGGTCGGTTAGGTTCCGGTGTCACGGTGATTTGGTTTCACGCGAAGGCGCGAAGGGCGCGAAGAGAAGATGAGGAGATCGCGCGGAGGCGCGGAGACGCGGAGGGGGTTACGGTCTTGTTGGGTGGCGTGTGATGTCGTGACGATGGGAGCTGTGGCGGGAGATTAGGAGGGGCGCGCGCGCGAGGTGGCTGCTTCTTCGCTGCGGACTAGATGATACCACTTGGGAAGGACCGACGGAGCCAAATCTGACCCGTACCCCGGCGGAAGCCGGGGTCCAGTTGGGAAGGCTTTTCGGTAGCGTACAGATGTCGCCCAACCAAGCCCCGGCCTTCGCCGGGGTACAGGCCGGGAATGTCGGCAAAGGTCCGGGCCACGCAAGAAATAGAAGCGGGGCCCCGGATCAAGTCCGGGGCGACGTTCGTGGCGCGGTCGAAGTCGAGTCATGAGGCTTCCGCTCGCGGAACCCTGCGCGTCTCCGCGCGAACCGCTTTCTTCTTCGCGTCCTTGGCGTCTTCGCGTGAATCAAAAAGGGCGACCGGCCGCGAAGCCGATCGCCCTTCCCGGACCGGAGAGAAAAGACTCAGTACACCCGCTTCTTCGGCTTGATATATTCGATCTCGTCGGTCAGCGTATAGTCGTGGACCGGGCGATAATCGATCGCGGTCATGCCGCCATTGCCGCCCCAGCCGTCGAACGACGCGATGGTGTGCTTCATCCAGTTGGCGTCGTCGCGATCGGGGAAATCCTCGTTCACGTGCGCGCCACGGCTTTCCTTGCGGTTCTGCGCCGACCGCATGGTGACCATCGCCTGCGCCAGCAGGTTGTCGAGTTCGAGCGTCTCGACCAGATCGGTGTTCCAGATCAGCGACCGGTCGGTGACGCTCACATCGGCGAACGACCGGTAGATATTTTCCATCATCGTGACGCCTTCGTTCAGAAGCGCGTCGTCGCGGAACACGGCGCAGTGCTTCTGCATCGTCTTCTGCATGTCGAGGCGGATCTGCGCGGTCGGCTTGCTGCCGCTGGCGTTGCGGAACCTGTCGAGACGGGCGAGCGCGAGGTCGGCCGAACCCTCCGGCAGCGGCTTGTGCGGGGTGCCCGGCTTCAGCGTTTCCTTGAGGCGCAGGCCCGTCGCGCGGCCGAATACGACCAGATCGATCAGCGAGTTCGAGCCGAGGCGGTTGGCACCGTGGACCGACACGCAGGCCGCTTCGCCGACCGCGAACAGGCCCGGTACGACCGAGTCCGGGTTGCCGTCGCGGTTGGTGACGACTTCGCCGTGATAATTACAGGGGATGCCGCCCATATTGTAATGGACGGTCGGGGTTACCGGCAGCGGCTGGCGCGTCAGGTCGACGCCGGCGAAGATCTTGCCGGTTTCGGTGATGCCTGGCAGGCGTTCGGCCAGCACCTTGGGATCAATATGGTCGAGGTGCAGGAAGATATGGTCGCCGTCCTTGCCGACGCCACGCCCTTCGCGCATTTCCATCGCCATCGACCGGCTGACGACGTCGCGGCTGGCGAGGTCCTTGGCCGAGGGGGCATAGCGTTCCATGAACCGCTCGCCGTCCTTGTTGGTCAGATAGCCGCCCTCGCCGCGCGCACCTTCGGTGATGAGCACGCCCGCGCCGTAGATGCCGGTCGGGTGGAACTGCACGAATTCCATGTCCTGGAGCGGCAGACCGGCGCGCAGCACCATGCCGCCGCCGTCGCCGGTGCAGCTATGCGCCGAGGTCGCGGAGAAATAGCAGCGGCCATAGCCGCCGGTCGCCAGCACCACCGAATGCGCGCGGAACCGGTGGATCGACCCGTCTTCCATGCACAACGCGATCACGCCACGGCAGACCTTGCCCTCGGGCGTGTCCTCCATGATGAGGTCGAGCGCGAAATATTCGATGAAGAAGTCGGCGTCATACTTCAGCGACTGCTGGTACAGCGCGTGGAGCATGGCGTGACCGGTCCGGTCGGCGGCGGCGCAGGTGCGCTGCACCGGGGGGCCTTCGCCCATATTCTGCATGTGACCGCCGAACGGACGCTGGTAGATCGTCCCGTCCTCGTTCCGGCTGAACGGCACGCCGGCATGTTCCAGCTCGATCACCGCCGCAGGCGCTTCGCGGACCATATATTCGATCGCGTCCTGGTCGCCGAGCCAGTCGGAGCCCTTGACGGTGTCGTACATGTGCCACGACCAATGGTCGGGCGAGTTGTTGCCGAGCGATGCGGCGATGCCGCCCTGTGCCGCCACGGTATGCGACCGGGTCGGGAACACCTTGGTGATGCAGGCGGTCTTCAGGCCGGCTTCGGCGATGCCCATGGTGGCGCGCAGGCCCGAGCCACCCGCACCCACGACGATCGCATCATAAGTGTGGTCGATGATCTTGTAAGCGTCGGTGGCCATTATTCGGGCGTCCCGGTGAAAGCGATGCGAAGGATCGAGAAGGCGGCGAGCAGCCAGCCCGCGCCGTAGACGAGGTTCAGCACGACCAGTGCGACGACGCGCGTCTCGTCATGCTGGTAATCCTCGATCACGGTCTGCAGGCCCATCTTGGCATGATAGAAGACCGAGGTGGCGAGCAGCAGCAGCGGCACCGCACCCCATGCCGACGACACCCAGGCGAACGCCGTTTCATAGTCATAGGCCGGCAGCAATGCGATCGACAGGACCAGCCAGACCATCAGCACGAGGTTGGCGACCGCGGTCAGCCGCTGGTGCCAGAAATGATGCGCACCGGCCTTTGCCGACCCGAGGCCGCGGACGCGACCGATGCTCGTTCCGTTGCCCATCAGTGCTTCCCCACCATCAGCCAGCCCCACAGCGCCGCGGTGGCGCAGACGGCGAAGACGATCGTCATGACCGCGCTCTGGCGGTTGCCCTTCAGTTCGAAATTGGCACCGATATCCATGAAGAAATGGCGCACGCCGTTGGCGATATGCTGGAACAGCGCGAAGCTGAGGCCGATGCCGACGACAAAGCCGACAATGGCGAACGGTCCGGTGAACCACGACAGGAACCGCGCATAGCTGTCCTCGCCACCGGCCAGCGCCGCCAGCCACCACACGAACAGCGCCAGTCCGACCGTGCCCATGGCGACGCCGGTGGCGCGGTGCAGGATCGACACCAGCATGTTGGGACCCCAGCGCCAGATCTGTAGATGCGGCGATGTCGGGCGGGCTTTCGGGCGGACCATGGCCAAGTCGGGCATTCCTCAGGCAGTGCGACCGCGTGGCAGATGCGGTCTTCCAGCGATTGTGGTCTATCTACGCACCCGTCCCGCCGATGCAAGTGTGCATCCGCGAAAGAGACTTTGCGCAACGGGCTTGGTCAACGGACTGTTAACGCCTGTCGGGTTACTCATGGGTCTGCGCATCGGTTCCGACAGGTCGGGCTGTGCAGGGGAACAGGGGATTCGCAACGTGGCGACGAAGACACTTCCGGCAGCAGAAAGCGTCAGCCGTACGATCGATTTGCGGGAACGCCTTCGCCTGTTCAACATCTCGTCGGCCGATGTCGACGCCGCGCGCGCCCTGTGGAACGTGATCGAGCCCGAGGCACGACTCGTCGCCGCCGCGCATTTCGACCAGTCGCAAAAGGTCGGCGGTCGCGACAGCATGACGAACGATTACGAGCGGATGATCGAACTGGGGGTCGCCTATCTGCGCAATCGCTTCACCAACCTGACCGGCAGCGCATGGGTCGAATCGTGCGAGCGCACCGTCGCCCGCGCCTTTTCGAACGGCGTGCAGCTGACCGCGATCCTGTCGATGGGCGATGCGGGTGCGCGGGCGCTGCTCGACGTGCTGCGACGCGGCATCGCCGACGAAACGGCGTTCCGCGATGCCGCCGAACTGCTGTTCCGGCTACGCTCGGTCGAATGCGAAATGTTCGTATCGCTCTACAATGCCTATGCGCATCACGACCTGCAGGAATCGCGCGACCGGCTGGCGCATGAATTCCGCGACAATATCGGATCGACCGTCGAACGCGCCAGCCGCGAGAGCGATGCGCTGCGCGGTCACGCCGTCCGCACCTCCGCCAGCGCCCGCGGGATGCTGGGCAAGGCGTCCGAAGTCGCCGCCGCCGCCGAACAATCGGCGGTCGCGATGCGCGAGGCGGCCGCCACCGCTGCCGGGCTGATCCGCGCGATCGAGGATGCGCGCACCGAGGTCGAGGCCGCCGCCGAGATCGCGACGCGCGCCTCCGGACAGGCGGGCACCGCCGTCGGCATGTCGGAAACGCTGTCGGACCATGCCAAATCGATCGAATCGATCCTCGGCCTGATCCGCGACATCGCCGGTCAGACCAATTTGCTGGCGCTGAACGCCACGATCGAAGCGGCGCGCGCGGGCGACGCCGGCCGCGGGTTCGCGGTGGTCGCACAGGAGGTCAAGAGCCTCGCCAGCCAGACCGCACGCGCCACGGACGACATCGCCGCCAAGATCGCGGCGATCCAGGCGGCGACCCGGTCGACCGTCGAAACCAATGCGTCGATCCGCGCCACGGTGAGCGAGGTGCAGGAAAGCGCCAACCGCATCCGCAGCGCGATGGAGGTGCAGGCGCAGACGGTGACCGCGATCACCGCCGCCGTCGACGAAACCGCGCTGGCCGCCGATTCAATGTCGTCGACGATCGCCACGATCCGTGAGGACACCGAAACCGTCGCATCGGAAATCGACCGGGTCGGCGAAGGGTTCAACTCGCTCGACGGCGAACTGGGATCGCTGAAAGCCAGCGCGGTCGATTTCATCGCCAAGGTCGCGGCGTAACGCCGACGACCGCAACGGCGCGGACGACCGCCCGTTGCCCCCTGCCCCGCCCCCGCCTACACGGCGGGACATGGCCCATATTCTCCTGACCGGCGGATCGCGCGGGATCGGTGCGGCGATCGCCGACCGCCTGCGCGACGCCCACACCCTTGCCGTCCAGTCGACCGCCGGCGACCTTGCCGCCGACTTCGCCGATCCCGCCGCGCCGGGCGACCTGTGGCGGCGCGCGCTCGACCGGCTGGACGGGCGGGTCGACATCCTCATCAACAATGCCGGCGTGTTCGAACCGAACCCGATCGACCGGTCCGACGACGACTGGGTCGCGGGCTGGGAACGGACGCTGCGCATCAACCTGACCGCCGCCGCCGAACTCAGCCGGCTGGCGGTGCGCCACTGGCAGGATCGCGGCATCTCCGGCCGGATCGTCAACATCGCCAGCCGCGCCGCACACCGGGGCGATTCGCCCGCGCACTGGCATTATGCCGCGGCCAAGGCCGGCATGGTGGCGATGACCAAGACGATCGCCCGCGCCTATGCCCGCGACCGCATCCTCGCCTTCGCCATCTGTCCCGGCTTCACCATGACCGGCATGGCCGAGGATTATGTGGCGAGCCGTGGTGGCGACAGGCTGCTGGCCGATATTCCGCTCGGCCGGGTGGCGATGCCCGACGAGGTCGCGGTGATGGCGGCGTTCTGCGCGACCGAGGCCCCCGAATCGATGACCGGCGCGGTGCTGGACGTCAACGGCGCGAGCTATGTGCGATGAGCTGGAAACTGACCCTGCCGTGCACCCGCGCCGAAGCCGAGGCGATCGACGCGGCGCATGATTTCGGGATCGACCCCGCCCCGGTGCTGATGACGACCGAGACGGTCGAGGACGATACCGAGACGTGGCGGCTCGACGCCTATTTCGAGGTGGAGCCCGATGCCGCCGCCATCGCCGTAATCGCCGCGCTGGCCCCGAGTGCCGCCGGACAGGTACCGCGGATCGAGGCGCTGGGCGACGAGGATTGGGTGACGATGAGCCAGGCGGGGCTGGACCCGCTGTCGGTCGGGCGCTTCTATGTCCACACTGCCGCGCAGGCCGGCGACGTGCCGCCGGGCAAGCGCGCGTTCCTGATCGATGCGGGACGCGCCTTCGGCACCGGGCATCACGAGACGACCAGCGGCTGTCTGGCGATGCTCGACCGGTTGGCGGGCAAGACGTTCGCGAACGCGATCGATCTGGGGACCGGTACCGGGCTGCTGGCGTTCGCCGCGCGCGAATTGTGGCCGGCGGCGCGGGTGATCGCGACCGATATCGATCCGGTGGCGATCGACGTCACGGCGGAGAATGCGCGGCTGAATGATGTCGATCGGGTCGAGCTGGTGGTCGCCGACGGCGCGCTGTCGGATGCGGTCACGGCGGCGGCACCCTATGACCTGCTGATCGCGAACATCCTCGCCGGACCGCTGATGTCGATGGCGCCGGAGGTGGCGGCGATCGCGGCACCGGGAGCGACGATCGTTCTGGCCGGGTTGCTGGAGACGCAGCGGGCGGACGTGGTCGCGGCCTATGCGGCGTGCGGCGTTACGCTGGCCGAGGTCGACCGGCGCGGCGACTGGAGCGTGCTGCGGCTGACGGCGGGGGCGGAGCGGTTCGTGCCGACCGAGCCGATCGATCCGAAGGGTCGCGACGGCTGGGCGCTGGATCTCTAAACTCCTCCCCGCTCGCGGGGAGGGGGACCGCCGCGAAGCGGGGGTGGAGGGGGGTGGCGGCGCAACGCAACCGTTCCGTATGCGGACGCCCCCCTCCACCAGCTTCGCTGGTCCCCCTCCCCGTGCCGGGGAGGATTTTATGTCTTCGACCTCGCATAGTGCTGCGTGCCGCGGGTCAGCACCATATCCTCGGGCAGCACTTCATCCACCGCGATCTCGCGCTCTTCGCGGATCGCTTCGTACACCGGCGCGAAGTCGGTCTCGACGGTCAGGCGCAGCAGTTCGTCGAAGCTGGGGATGACGAAATAGGTCTGCTGGAAATCGTCGATCCGGTAATCGGTGCGCATGACCCGCGCCAGATCGAGCATGATCCGGTTGGGGCTTGGATCGTCGAGCGAGAAGCGGGTTTCCGATGCGCTCGACACGATGCCCGCGCCATAAATACGCAAGGCCCCCGCTTCCCGCACCAGCCCGAATTCGACGGTGTACCAATAGAGCCGCGCGAGTTGCTTCAGCGACCCGAGTTCGAGCGCGCGCAGGCCGCCGCGACCATAGGCCGCCAGATAATCGGCGAACACCGGGTCGGCGAGCATCGGCACATGGCCGAACACGTCGTGAAAGACGTCGGGTTCCTGAAGATAGTCGAGCTGGTCGGGCCGGCGGATGAAGTTGCCGGCGACGAAGCGGCGATTGGCCATGTGGGTGAAGAACACGTCGTCGGGCACCAGCCCCGGCACCGCGACCACCCGCCACCCGGTCAGCGCCTCCAGCCGGTCCGACAGCTCCTCGAAATCTGGAATCCCGGATTCGGACAGTTTCAGCGCGTCCAGCCCGCGCAGGAACGCGTCCGACGCGCGACCGGGCAGCAACTGCATCTGCCGCGCGTACAGCGTGTCCCAGGTGGCATGGTCCTCAGCTCTATAGTCGTCCCAGCCCTGCGGGATCGTCCAGTCGGCATTGGCACCCTCGGGCGGGCGGTCGAGCACATGGGTATCGCTGGCCATCCGCACAGGGTAGCATGGGAAACGATGCTACGGAAATGGTCCCTTCGACTATCGGGTTTGCTGGGCGGCATGCTGCTGATCGTGCTGGGGTACTGCATCGCCGGGCTGATCGGCGGCGCGATCCCGGGCGGATCGGGCGGGCGTGCGCCGCAACAGGGCATCCGCATCTATGTCGAGGATAACGGCATCCATACCGGCATCGTCCTGCCCAAACACGCCGCCGGCCAGTCGTTCGACGATCTGGTACGCGCCGGCGATCTGGCCGACCCGCGCTATGCCGGCCATGGCTGGCTGTCGATCGGCTGGGGCGAGCGCGCCTTCTACCTCGGCACGCCGACCTGGGCCGATGTCAGCCCGACCACCATCCTTGCCGCCGCGACCGGCAGCGATGCGGTGGTACTGCATGTCGGGCATCTGCCCGAACCGAAGGGCGAGCCGGGCGTCTATCCGGTCACGCTGTCGCCCGACCAGTATCGGCGGCTGGTTTTGGCGATCCGCGCCAGTTTCGTGCAAGGGCCCACGGTCCACGGCTATGGCCCGTCCGATGCCTTTTACCCGGCGCGCGGGCGGTACAGCGCGGTGCAGACCTGCAATGCGTGGACCGGTGCGGTGCTGCGGGCGGCGGGGGTGCCGATGGGGGCGTGGACGCCGTTTCCGGTGACGGTTACGTCGTGGCTGTGACCATGCTCGCCCCGCCCCCGATCGGCCGTTTCGTGATCGAGACGCCGCGCGCCGCCTTCGCGCTGGCGGGGGTGCCGTTCGGATGGCGGCGGGCGCTGGCGGGCGCACCACGGGCGAGCGGCGAACCGGTGATGCTGCTGCCCGGATTGTTCAACAGCGACCGGTCGAACACGATCCTGCGCCGCTATCTGCGCGCACTCGGCCATGACGCCCATGGCTGGGAACTGGGGCGCAACTTCGGGCAGCGGAGCATCGGGCCGGACGCTAGCGACCTGTTCGCGCGCATCGACGCCGTCGCGCAGGCGAGCGGACGGCCGGTGGCGCTGGTCGGGGTCAGTCTCGGCGGGATCATGGCGCGGCTGGCGGCGCATCGCCGGCCCGATCTGGTCGAACAGGTGGTGACCGTCGCCAGCCCCTATGCCGGGCCGGCGCGCTCGACCCATGTCTGGCGGCTGCACGAATGGATCAGTGGCGAATCGGTCGACGATCCCGCCGTGCTGGCACTGGCCGACGAGGTCCGCCGCCCCCTGCCCGTCCCCGCCACCGCGATCTGGAGCGCCAGCGACGGGCTGGTCAATGGCATGGGCTGCCATGTGCCCGGCGAACCCGGCTGCCGCGCGGTCGAGGTGGTGAGCAGCCATTATGGCGTGCAGACCCGGCTGGTGGTGCTGCGCGCGGTAGCGGAGGCGCTGGCGGGGAACCGGTGAGAATTTCTCCCCTCCCTGGAAGGGAGGGGCCGGGGGTGGGTTGGCCCGTGAGGGAACGATAGCGCGCCACAACGGGCCTACCCACCCCCGACCCCTCCCTTGTCAGGGAGGGGAGTTGACACGACTCAATCGTCGTCCCGCTCGCGCCGACGCCGCGCGTCTTCCTTGCGCATCTCGCGGCCCTCACGAGCTTCCTTCTTGCGCATCTTGCGGCCGTAATTGCGGTCGGCCTCAGACTGGCTGGTCGTCGTCCAGTCGATCACCTGCGCACCGGCGCGGACCGGCGCGGTCGCGACGTTCCACACCGTGCTGACACAGCCCCCGGTCAGCGGCACCAGCGCCAGCATCACCCACCCCAATCGCATCCACCGCCCCTCAATATGGTTTGTCGCGTACCTGCGCCCCGATTAGCGGGAAATCGGTGAAGAAACCATCGACGCCGGCGGCGACCGCATCGGCGATCTCCTGCCCCACCCGGCCATGCACCTCGGGTCCGCCGGCCACGCGATAGAATTCGGGCAGGAAGACATTCTCGGCACGATAGGTCCATGGATGGACTCGCAAGCCCACGACGTGCGCGTCATGGACCAGCGGCTTGTCCGCGCCGACCATCGACTTGTTCGGTCCGATCCCGAAGGCATAGGTCGCGACCGCCTTCAATCCGGCCGGGGTCGCCATCGTTTGATAGCTATCGACGGCATGATCGGCCGGGCCGCCGGTCGCATCCATCAACTGGATCAGGCGGATGGCGGTCAGTTTCTTCAACGCCTTGAGATTGTTCACCTCGAACGACTGGATGAACACCGGTGCCTTCGCACTGTCCCAGCCGGCGGCGCGCAGGTCGCGGACGAGATGCGCCTCCATCGGATGGCCGATCGACGCGAAATAGGTCGGGTGCTTGGTCTCGGGATAGATGCCGATCGTCCGTCCGGTCGCCGCGGTGGCGCGCTTGGCCAGCGCGATCACCTCGGCCAGCGTCGGGATCGGTTGCTGCCCGTCATAGCGGGTATTGCCGGGGCGCAGTTGCGGCAGGCGCTCCTTCGCCCGCAACGTGCGCAGTTCGGCGAGCGTGAAATCCTCGGTGAACCAGCCGGTGACCTGCTGCCCGTCGATCGTCTTCGTCGCGCGGCGGGCGGCGAATTCGGGGTGGGCGGCGACATCGGTGGTGCCCGAAATCTCGTTTTCGTGCCGGGCGACGAACACATTATCCTTCGTCAGCACGAGATCGGGTTCGATGAAGTCCGCGCCCTGTTCGATCGCGAGTTCATACGCGGCGAGGGTATGTTCGGGGCGCGACCCGCTTGCCCCGCGATGCGCGATCACGATCGGCGTCGCGTCGATCGGTCGTTCCTCGGTCATCGTGCCCATCCCCAGCATCGCCAGCAAAACCGTACCTAACATCTGCGATCCCTTCGCAACAGGAAACCGTTTCGATCGGGAACGTTAGCCGATATGACCAACGGAGCGCCGACCCATGCATTTCACCATCAACGGCCAGCCGCATCAGGCGGAGGTGGACATCCGCACCACCCTGCTCGACCTGCTGCGCGAACATCTTTCGCTCACCGGCAGCAAGAAGGGCTGCGACCATGGCCAATGCGGGGCGTGCACCGTGCTGGTGAACGGCCGCCGCATCAATTCCTGCCTCACGCTCGCCGTGATGCATCAGGATGACGAGATCGTGACGATCGAGGGGCTGGGGTCGCCCGAAAAGCTGCATCCGCTCCAGGCCGCGTTCGTCAAGCATGACGGATTCCAGTGCGGATACTGCACGCCGGGACAGATTTGTTCGGCGGTCGGCATGCTGGACGAGGTCGAAAAGGGGTGGCCGAGCCATGTCAGCGCCACGCTCGACGATCCCGATTTCACCGACGACGAAATCCGCGAGCGGATGAGCGGCAATCTGTGCCGCTGTTCGGCCTATCCCAACATCGTCGATGCGATCCGTGAAGTCGCCGATGCCGGGCAACAGCGTCAGGCGGAGGCAGCGGAATGAAATTGTTCGACTATGCCAAGGCCGACAGCGCCGAAGCCGCCACCCGCGAAGGGGCGGTGGCCGATACCAAATTCATCGCAGGCGGTACCAACCTGCTCGACCTGATGAAATTGCAGATCGAGACACCCGCTCGGCTGGTCGATATCAGCCGCCTGCCGCTGAACGATATCGAGGAGATCGAGGGCGGCGGGATACGGATCGGCGCGCTCGTTCCCAATTCCGACCTCGCGGCCGACCCGATCATCCGCGAGCGGTACGAGGTGCTCAGCCGCGCGCTGCTGGCCGGGGCGTCGGGGCAGTTGCGCAACAAGGCATCGACCGGCGGCAATTTGCTGCAACGGACGCGCTGCTATTACTTCTATGAAACGGCGGCGCGCTGTAACAAACGCGTGCCGGGGTCGGGCTGCGACGCGCAGGAAGGGTTCAACCGCATCCTCGCCGTGCTCGGGACCAGCGAGAAGTGCATCGCGACGCATCCGAGCGACATGGGCGTCGCGATGCGCGCGCTCGACGCGACGATCGTGACGCTGGGAAGTGACGGCGAGCGGCGGCGCATTCCGATCGGCGATTTCTATCGCCTGCCGGGCGACACGCCCGATATCGAGAATGTGCTGCGCGCCGGCGAACTCATCACCCATGTCGAATTGCCGCCGGCACCGACGGGCAAGCAGACCTATCGCAAGGTCCGCGACCGCGCTTCCTATGCGTTCGCGTTGGTGTCGGTCGCCGGGATCGTCGGGCAAGAGGACGGCAAGATCACTTCGGCGCGCCTTGCGTTCGGAGGACTCGGCCCGATGCCATGGCGCGACGAAGCCGTCGAGAACGCGCTGGTCGGACAGGCCCCGTCCGATGCGCTGTTCGGGCAGGCCGCCGACCTGTTGCTGCGCGACGCCAAGGGCTTCGGCAGCAACGACTTCAAGATTCCTCTGACCCGGCGCACGCTGATCGCGACGCTGCGGGAGTTGACCGCATGACCACCAACGCACTCCGCATGGACAAGGCGGTCGAGAACAGCCTGCTCGACACCAGTGTCCAAGGCATCATCGGCAAGGGGATCGAACGAATCGACGGTCCGCTGAAGGTCGCCGGACAGGCCACCTATTCGGCCGAGTACGATTTTCCGAACCTTGCCTACGGCTTCCTCGTCCGCGCGCCCTTTCCGGCGGGCAAGATCACCTCGATCGATGCCGAGGGGGCGAAGGCGCTGCCCGGCGTGATCGACGTCGTCGTCGACCTGAAGACCTTCATCCGCAACGCCCAGCAGGGCGGTGAGACCGGAGCCCCGACGCAAGGGGTGAAGGACGTCGCCTATTTCGGCGAACCGGTCGCGATCGTCGTCGCCGAAAGCTATGAGGTCGCGCGCGACGCCGCGCAGCTGGTGACGATCCGCCATGACCCTGCCGACGGCGTCTTCACCTTCGACGATCATGTCGACGACGCGATCAAACCGCCCCCCGGATCGATGCCGCCCTATCACAGCCAGGGCGATCTGGATCAGGCGATGGCCGACGCCGCCTTCACGGTCGACGATGTGTGGCGCACCCCGTCGCAGAATTCGGCGGCGATGGAGCCACATGCCTCGATCGCGGTGTGGGACGATGAAGGGCTGACGCTCTACGGATCGTTGCAGATGCCGTCGTCCGACAAGCAGCAGCTTGCCAAGTCGCTGGGCGAACGCCAGTCGAAGGTGCGGATCGTCGCGCGCTATATCGGTGGCGGTTTCGGGTCGAAGCTCGGCATCTCGCCCGACACCGTCGCGACCGCGCTGGCGGCGAAGGCGGTCGGGCGGCCGGTCAAGACGGTGATGACCCGCCAGCAGGTGTTCGACGCGACCGTTCGCCGGTCGAACACGCAGCAACGCTTCCGCCTTGCCGCCGATGCCGATGGCAAGCTCACCGGGATCGGGCATGAAACGCTGTGTTCGAACCTGCCGGGCGAAGGCTATTTCGAACCGGCCGGACAGGCGACGCAATTCCTGTATGGCGGCGAGAACCGGATCATCAAGCATGATGTGGTCGAACTGAACCGCACCCTGTCGGGATCGATGCGGGCGCCGGGCGAGGCGGTCGGGCTGCTGGCGCAGGAAAATGCGATGGACGAACTGGCCGAACAGATCGGCATCGATCCGGTCGAATTGCGCCGCCGCAACGATCCGGCCAAGGACCCGCAGAAGGACGTGCCCTTTTCGACGCGGTCGCTGACCCGCTGTCTCGATGCGGGCGCAAAGGCGTTCGGCTGGGATCAGCGCAACAAGACGCCCGGTGGCAAGCGCGACGGCGACTGGCTGATCGGGCAGGGCATGGCGGCGACGACGCGCACCAACATGCTGCAACCCAGCGAGGCACAGGTGTCGATCGGTCCCGACGGCCGGGCGATGGTCGAAACCGACATGACCGATATCGGCACCGGCACCTACACCATCCTCGCCCAGATCGCGGGCGAGATCCTCGGCCTGCCGGTCGAACGGGTGGCGGTGCATCTGGGCGATACCAATTCGCCGCCGGGTGCCGGGTCGGGTGGTTCATGGGGTGCGGGCAGCAGCGGGTCGTCGGTCTATCTCGCGGCGCAGGCGCTGTGCGAGAAACTGGCCAAGGCGATGGGCGTCGAACCCGACAACATGACGCTGAAGGACGGCCATGCCATTGCCGGCAACCGCCGGGTCGCGATCGGCGAACTGGTCGGCGACGGAATCACGGCCAAGGGGTCGATCGAGCCGGGCAAACAGGAAAAGGAAACGACGCAGGCGGGCTATGGCGCGCATTTCTGCGAAGTGAAGGTGCATGCCGTCACCGGCGAGGTGCGGGTGACGCGCTGGCATTCGACGTTCGAGGCGGGACGCATCCTCAATGCGCAGACTGCGCGGTCGCAGTGCATTGGCGGCATCGTGTTCGGCATCGGCACGGCGTTGACCGAGGAACTGGTCCATGACGATCGCGACGGGCGCATCGTCAACCACGACCTCGCCGAATATCATGTGCCGGTCCATGCCGACATTCCGCACATGGACATCGCCTTCCTCGACGACCGCGACCACCACGCCAACCCGCTGCATGCGAAGGGGATCGGCGAACTGGGCATCGGTGGTGCCGGCGCGGCGGTGACCAACGCGATCTATAACGCGACCGGCGTGCGGGTGCGCGACTATCCGGCCACGCTGGACAAGCTGCTCGAAGGATTGCCGGCGCTGTAAATCCTCCCCGCGCCGCGGGGAGGGGGACCAGCGAAGCTGGTGGAGGGGGTTGGCCTCGCAACGCAACGTTAACGCATGCGGCCCGCCCCCCTCCACGACCGCTGCGCGGTGGTCCCCCTCCCCGTACCGGGGAGGATTTAGGTGCGGTAGAGCCTTGTTCGCGTTTGCGGCAATCCTACCTGTCATGTATCTGACGCGCAGACCGGGCGGGTTTGCCGTCCCAAGCCGAACCGAGCGAGCACCATGGCCGAATTCCGTTTGCCCAAAAACAGTCGCATCCAGAAGGGCACGACCCACAAGTCGTCGACGTCGGGCCGGATCAAGAAATTCAAGGTCTATCGCTACGACCCCGATTCGGGCCAGAATCCGCGCTACGACGATTTCGAGATCGATCTCGACGAATGCGGGCCGATGGTGCTCGACGCGCTCATCAAGATGAAGTCGGAACAGGACCCCTCGCTGACTTTCCGCCGGTCGTGCCGCGAAGGCATTTGCGGATCGTGTTCGATGAACATCGACGGCCGCAACGGCCTCGCCTGCACCACCGCGATCGAGGATATCAAGGGCGATATCCGCATTACGCCGCTGCCGCATATGGACGTCATCAAGGATCTGGTGCCGGACTTCACGCATTTCTACGCGCAATATGCCTCGATCAAACCGTGGCTGCAGACCGTGACCCCGGAACCCGCCGGCAAGGAACGGCTCCAGTCGCCCGAGGACCGCAACAAGCTCGACGGGCTGTACGAGTGCATCCTGTGCGCGTGCTGCTCGACTTCGTGCCCCAGCTATTGGTGGAACAGCGACAAGTTCCTCGGCCCCGCGATCCTGTTGCAGGCCTATCGCTGGCTGGCCGACAGCCGCGACGAGATGACCGGCGAGCGTCTCGACGAGCTGGAAGATCCGTTCCGCCTGTATCGTTGCCACACGATCATGAACTGCGCGAACGTCTGTCCGAAGGGACTGAACCCCGCCAAGGCAATCGCCGAGATCAAGAAGATGGAAGTCGAACGGATCATCTGATCCGGTAACCCTGCCGCCGCCTCCCCGTCCGGTTCGGGCAGCTTCGAGCGAAGTCGAGAAGCGTCCGTGGAGAACGCCCCGCTTGGGGCAACCGCTTTCTCGACTTCAGTTCTGGACAGGCTCGAACCTCCGCTCGGACCAAACGGGGTGGGTGTGGCAAATAGGGTGTAGGTGCCGTAGGACGGCGCGCCATGACCGTCCTGACCCGTTACGACAGCCTCGTCACCGCCGGCGAACTCCGCCCCGATCCCGAACAGCGCGCCGCGGCGCAGCGCTTGTCGCGCCTCGCCGACGAACTCGACTCTCCCCCCAAGCGCGGGCTGTTCGCCCGGCTGACCGGCCGCGACGCCCCCGCCCCGCGTGGCGTGTACCTGTGGGGTGGCGTCGGGCGCGGCAAGTCGATGCTGATGGACCTGTTCTACGACTGCGTGAACGACCCGGCCAAGCGCCGCGTCCATTTCCACGCCTTCATGATCGAGGTCCATGCCCGCCTCGCGACCGAACGCGCCAAGGAAGCGGGCAACCCGGTGCCGCCGGTCGCCGAGGCGCTGGCGAAGGACCTGAAACTGCTCGCCTTCGACGAAATGGTCATCAACAACACCGCCGATGCGATGGTGCTGTCACGACTGTTCACCGAGATGATGACGCATGGCGTGACGATCGTCGCCACGTCGAACCGCCCGCCGGTCGATCTCTACAAGGACGGATTGCAGCGCGACAGCTTCCTGCCGTTCATCGCGCTGCTCGAATCGAACCTCGACGTGCTGCCGCTGAACGGTCCGACCGATTATCGCCGCGACCGGCTGGGCGCGGTCGATACGTGGCTGGTGCCCAACGGCCCGGCCGCGACCGCCGCGCTGTCGGCGGCGTTCTTTCGCCTGACCGATTATCCGGTCGAGGACGCGGCGAACGTGCCGTCGTGCGACCTCGATATCGGCGGGCGGACGCTGCACGTGCCCAAGGCGCTGAAGGGCGTTGCGGTGTTCAGCTTCTCGCGCCTGTGCCGCGAAGCGCGCGGCGCACCCGATTATCTGGAAATCGCGCGGACGTTCCACACCGTCATTCTGGTCGGTATCCCGGTACTCGGCCCCGACAACCGCAACGAAGCGGCACGGTTCGTGACGCTGATCGACGCGCTGTACGAATATCGCGTCAAGCTGCTGGCGGCGGCCGACGCGCAGCCGGGCGACCTGTATCCCCGTGGCGACGGCCGGTTCGAATTCGACCGCACGATCAGCCGGCTGGAGGAAATGCGGTCGGAGGAATATCTCGCCAAGGGCCATGGCGAGGGGTAGCGCCTGCCGTCCTCCATCCCTCACTCCCCATTGCAACAGTCCCGTTTGCTTCGAGCGCAGGTTCGAGCCTGTCGATAACCGTAGTCGAGAAGGGGTTGCCCAAAACTACGGCGTTCTCGACAGACACTTCTCGACTACGCTCGAAGCTGCTCGAACCGAACGGTCGGGAGGCTACCGCCGCGCATCCGCCTTCTTCGTCCTGAGCGTCGCCGACGCCGCCGTCGGATCATCGGGCCATGGATGGCGCGGATAGCGGCCGCGCATCTCCTTCGACACGTCGCGCCACGATCCCGCCCAGAACCCCGGCAGGTCGCGCGTCGTCTGGATCGGACGTCCGGCGGGGGAGGTCAGGCTGAGCGTCAGCGGCTGCCCCGCCACCATCGGATGGATGGCAAGCCCGAACAGCGCCTGCACCCGCAGTTCGACGCGCGGTCCCCCTTCGGCGGCATAATCGATCGCATGGCTCGACCCCGCCGGGCTTTCGAACCGCGCCGGGGCAAGGCGGCGGACCTGCTGCATCCAGTCCCAGCCCGCCACCTGTTCCAGCGCGTCGTGCAGCCCGGTCACCGCCTCCAGCCGTCGCTTGCCCGCCAGCAGCGGCGGCAACCAGTCGCCGATCGTCGCGGTCAGCGCCGCATCGCCCAGCGGATCGTCCTGCCCCAGCATCGCCGCGACATAGGCCGACCGGCGACGCAGCATCTCCGCGCCGTCCCATGGCAGCAGCGACAGGTCGCGGCGCACCGCCTGCACCAGTGCAGCGACGATCTCGTCCGCCGACGCCGCCGCATCGGGACCGGACGACAGGCGTATCGCACCCAGCCGCCGTTCGCGCAGCGCGATAACCCCGCGCGTCGCCGTATCGAAGGTGACGCTGCGCCGCGTTTCGATCCGGTCGCCGAACAATTGTTCGACCGTCGCCTGATCGATCGCGACCGCCGACAGTATGCGCGCGCCCGCCGCCTGTCCCTGCGTCTCGGCGACCGCCAGCCATTCGGCCGATCCGAGCGCCGCCGCCTCCAGCCTGAACCCGCGTCCGCCGACCGACGCCCAGCGTTCGCCCGACGCATCGCGGCGTTTGGCGATGCGGTCGGGAAAGGCCAGCGCGACGCTGCGGGCGACTGCGTCGGCGGGGGGATCGTCGCGGCCCTTCACCAGCCCCCGCCAGCGATCGGCGAGGCGCCGTCCGGCATCGGCGCGCTGCCCGCGCTCGCTGCGCCAGCGGCGGCGGCGCTGGTCGAGATCGGTGTCGTTGCCGCCCAGCCCCCGTTCGCCCAGCAACACCGCGACCTCCGCCGCCGCGCCGGCAAAGCCCTGTTCGCCCGCGCGGATCAGCATATGCGCCAGACGCGGCGATAGCGGCAGGGCGGCGATGGCGAGGCCGTGCGGCGTCGGCCGGCCGTCCGCATCGATCGCGCCGAGCGTCGCAAGCCGGGCGCGCGCTTCGTCTACCGCGGCGGCGGGCGGCGGGTCGAGCCAGCGGAGCGTCGTCGGGTCACCCACCCCCCATTTGCCGCATTCGAGGACCAGCGCCGACAGATCGGCTTCGAGGATCTCGGCGGGGTCGAAGCGCGGCAGCCCGGCGGTGGCGGCGGCTTCCCACAGGCGATAGGCGACCCCCGGCCCCTGCCGCGCGGCACGGCCGGCACGCTGGGTCACGGCGGCCTGGCTGGCGCGTTCGGTCGTCAGCCGCGTCATCCCCGCCGCCCGATCGTACCGCGGACGCCGCGCGAGGCCGGAATCGACGACAATGCGGATGCCGTCCAAGGTCAGCGAGGTTTCGGCGATGCTGGTCGCCAGCACGATCTTGCGACGGCCTTGCGGGTCGGGGGCGATGGCGGCGCGCTGTTCGGCGGGGAGCAACGTGCCGTGCAGCCGGTGCAGCACCGCGCCGTCGGGCACGACGACGCGTTCGGCGGTCCGCTCGATCTCGGCGACACCGGGCAGGAAGGCAAGGACACCGCCCTCCGCCTCCACCAGCGCGCGCCGGATCGCGGCGGCGACCGAATCCTCGATCCGCGCCTCGGCATGGCGGCCGATATGTCGCAGGTCGAGCGGGTAGGACCGCCCTTCACTTTCGATCACCGGCGCATCGTCCATCAGCGCGGCGAAGCGTTCGCCGTCGAGCGTCGCCGACATGGCGAGGATGCGCAACTCGGGGCGCAACGCTGCCTGTGCGTCGAGCGCGAGGGCGAGGCCAAAATCGCTGTCGAGGCTACGCTCATGCACCTCGTCGAACAGCACCGCCGACACGCCGGCCAGTTCGGGATCGGCCTGGATACGCGCGACGAAAATACCCTCGGTCATCACCGTCACGCGGGTCGCCGCCGACCGCTTGCTGTCCATGCGGGTGGCATAGCCGAACGTCTGGCCGACCGGTTCGTTCGCGGTGGCGGCCATGCGCTCGGCAGCGGCGCGCGCGGCGATGCGACGGGGGGACAGCAACAGGATCTCGCCGGTGACCCATGGTTCGCTCAGCAGCGCGGGGGCGACGGCGGTGGTCTTGCCCGCCCCCGGCGGCGCGACGAGGACGGCGGAGGTGCGGTCGCGCAGTGTCTGAAGGAGGTGGGGCAATACGGCGTGGATCGGGAGCATGGGCGTGCTGTAGCAATCCTCCCCGCCTGCGGGGAGGGGGACCATGCGCAGCATGGTGGAGGGGGATAGCCGCAAGCACCACCGTTCCGTATGCGGACACCCCCCTCCACCATCCTCCGGATGGTCCCCCTCCCCCCGGTGTGGGGAGGATTTCAGAGGGTGTCGGGGTTCGGCCCCAATCGCCCATCCGCGCGGTCCATCGCATCGATCTTCGCCACCTGTTCGGCGGTCAGCGTCACCGACTGCACCGCGAGGTTCTCCTCGATCCGCGCGCGCGACGACGCCTTAGGGATCACGCCCAGCCCGGCCTGCAAATGCCACGCGAGGATCACCTGTGCCGGGGTCGCGCCGACCTGCTGCGCGATCGCCCCGATCGCCGGATCGGACAGCAACGTCCCCTGCCCCAGCGGCGACCAGCTCTGCGTGACGATGCCGAGCCGCTCATGCGCCGCGCGGGCGGTGCGCTGCTGGAAATGCGGGTGCAATTCGATCTGGTTGAGCGCCGGCACGACCCCGGTCGCATCGACGATCCGGTCGAGATGGTCGGGCGAGAAGTTCGACACGCCGATCGACGCCACCCGCCCTTCCTCGCGCAACCGCACCAGCGCCTTCCACGTGTCGACATAGCGATCCTCGGACGGCATCGGCCAGTGGATCAGCAACAGGTCGATGCGCGGCAGCTTCGCGGCGCTGGCATCGAACGCCCGCAGCGCACCGTCATAGCCCATCGCGTCGCGCCACAATTTGGTCGTGACGAAGATGTCGCCGTCAGCGGTCGCTTCGCCGATGCCGGCTTCGTTGGCGTAGAAAGCGGCGGTGTCGATCAGGCGGTAGCCCGCGTCGATCGCCTCGCGCGACAGGCGGGCGGAATCTTCGGCCGGGACCTTGTAGGTGCCGAAACCGATCGCGGGGATGCTGCGGCCGTCGTTCAGGGGGAGGTCGGTCATGGTGGGGTCCGTGCGGTTGAAGGGTCGGTTGCCAAAGGTTGGCGGCGCGATCCGTTCCCGTCACCTGCGCCGTTCGTGCTGAGTAGGGATTGAGCGCAGTCGAAAGCCCGTATCGAAGGACCTGTTCCGCAGGTGCTTCGATACGGGTGTTCGACAAACTCAGCCCCTACGCAGCACGAACGGGCTGAAGTTGAGTTTGCTTTTGACCAACGTAGCGCCCCTCCCCGTTCGGTTCGAGCAGCTTCGAGCTTGTCGAGAAGCGTCTGTCGAGAACGGGGCGTTTGGGGCACCCCCTTCTCGACTACGGTTCTCGACAGGCTCGAACCTGCGCTCGAAGTAAACGGGGGGAAGAAAAGGAGGGGGGATCGGAAAGGCCCCTTACCCCGTCGGCCGCCCGTCCGAATCCATCAACACCTCGCGCCGTCCGACATGGTCGGGCCGCGATACCAGCCCTTCCTTCTCCATGCGTTCGATCAGCCGCGCCGCCGAGTTGTACCCGACGCGCAACTGGCGCTGGAGCCAGCTGGTCGATGCCTTCTGGCTCTCCGCCACAAGCTGACACGCCTGCCGGAAGGTCTGTTCCTCCGGCGAATCATCGCCGGTGGGCGCACCGTCGAGGCTGAAGCCGGCATCGCCCTCCGGCTCGTTGACCACCGCGTCGATATAGTCGGGTGCCCCCTGCGAACGCCAGAAATCGGACACCGCCTGCACCTCGTCGTCGCTGACGAACGGCCCGTGGACCCGCGCCAGCGCCTTGCCGCCGGGCATGTAGAGCATGTCGCCGCGTCCCAGCAGCTGTTCGGCCCCCTGTTCACCCAGAATGGTGCGCGAATCGATCTTCGACGTAACGTGGAAGCTGATCCGGGTCGGCAAATTCGCCTTGATGACGCCGGTGATGACGTCGACCGAGGGGCGCTGCGTCGCCATGATGAGGTGGATGCCCGCCGCGCGCGCCTTTTGCGCGAGGCGCTGGATCAGGAACTCGACTTCCTTGCCCGCGGTCATCATCAGGTCGGCAAGCTCGTCGACGATCACCACGATCTGCGGCAGCGGCGACAGGTCGAGCGTCTCCTCCTCATAGATCGGCGTGCCGTTTTCGGCGTCGTATCCGGTCTGCACCTTGCGGCCGAGCTTCTGCCCCTTGGCGATCGCCGCGCGAACCTTTTCGTTGAAGCTGGCAAGGGAGCGGACGTTGATCGACGCCATCATGCGATAGCGGTCCTCCATCTGCTCGACCGCCCATTTCAGCGCGCGCACCGCCTTGGGCGGGTCGGTGACGACATCGGCCAGCAGGTGCGGGATGCCGCGATACATGCTGAGTTCGAGCATCTTCGGGTCGATCATGATCATGCGGCACTGGTCCGGGGTCAGCCGGTAGAGCAGCGACAGGATCATGCAGTTCAGGCCCACCGACTTGCCCGATCCGGTCGTCCCCGCGACGAGCAGATGCGGCATGGGGGCGAGGTCGGCGACGACCGGATCGCCGGCGATATTCTTGCCGAGCACGATCGGCAGCTGCGCATTCTGGTCGGCGAACGCCTGACTGGCGATCAGTTCGCGCAACGACACCGTCTCGCGCCGCTGGTTGGGCAGTTCGATGCCGATCACGGTCCGGCCCGGAATCGTCGCGACGCGGGCGGAGATCGCCGACATGTTGCGGGCGATATCGTCGGCCAGCTGGATCACGCGGCTGGCGCGGATGCCGGGTTCGGGTTCCAGTTCGTACATGGTGACGACCGGGCCGGGCGCGACCTTCACCACCTGCCCCTTCACGTTGAAGTCGTCGAGCACGCTTTCGAGCAGGCGCGAATTGCGCTCCAGCGCCGCCTTGTCGATCGACGGGCCGCTCGATTCGGGCGGGGGGCTGAGCAGGTCGATCGATGGCAGCGCGAAATTGTCGCGACCCTCGCTGCTCGCCGGGCGCGGGGCGCTGGCGAGTGCGGGCGAGGCGGTGCGCTCGGCGATGACCGGTGGCGCGCGAGTGTCGGGTTCGGCGATGCGGCGCGGCTGCGGGCGGGCGGGTGCTTCGTCCTCGTCCCGGTCGGCATCGGCGACGTACGCGCTGGGTGCGACGTCGAACGGCGCGTCGTCATCATAGGCGACCTCGCCCGTGTCGGCATCGACGCTCCGTGCACGGCGTTCGAACTTCGGCATGCGGAACGTGCCGTCGGGGATCTCGATCGTCAGCCCCTTGGCCCAGCGCCAGATGCCGAACAGCCCGGTCGCCAGCGCCACGACACGGATGATCCAGATTTCGATCTCCGGCTGCCCGATCAGGTGGATCAGCCCCTGCACCGCCGCCGCGACGCTCCAGCCGATCACCCCGCCATAGCCGGCGGGCAGCGACAATATCGCCTCGCCCGACACGAATGCCAGCGTCGCGCCCATCGCCAGCACCCCGATCAGGCAGTCACGCACCATCCGCGGCCACGGCCCGACGGCCACGTCACGCCACAGCCGGACACTGACGATCAGCCCCAGCGGCAACAGCATCGCCACCGGCACCCCGAACAGCGTCAGCAACAGGTCGGCCAGATGCGCGCCGGGCGATCCCAGCTTGTTGGCGATCGGACCGCCCGCCGCCGTGCTGAACGACGGATCGGCCGACGAATAGCTGGCCAGCGCGACCGCGATCAGCAGCATCGCCGCGAACAGCAACGTCGCCCCGATCATCGCGCCGCTGCGCCTCACGCCCGCCTTCATCGCGTCGCGCCACAACATCGGCTGCGCGTTCGTCGCCATTCGTTCCACCTTACATTCAAGAATATCTTGATGTGCGCTGCACCTAGCTCCGTCGTCAAGGCGGCGTTGCGGTGAACCGCACCACACCTTAAATCGCCGGGTACACAGGTTACGGATGGGACGGGTTACATGGCACAGGCGGACGTCATCATCCTCGGCGGCGGGTTGGTCGGCAGCACGCTGGGCGTGTCACTGGGCGTCCATGGCCTCACCTCGATCATTCTCGATCCCGCCGACCCGGCGGTGACGCTGGCCCCCGGGTTCGACGGGCGTGCTTCGGCGATCGCCAGCGCCACGCACCGCATGTTCGAAGCGATCGGCATCGCCGAGGGGCTGGGCGACGAAGGCTGCCCGATCGCGGCGATCCGCGCCACCGACGGTCTGGAGCCGGGCAAGCTCGATTTCGTCCCCGACGTCGCCGACGATCCGGTCGGGGTGATGTATGAAAACAAGCGGCTGCGGCAGGCGATCTACGACGCGGCGGTCGCATCGCCGCTGGTCGACCTACGCTACCAGGATCATGCGACCGACGTCCGGCGCGAGGCGCACGGCGTGACGGTCACGACCGCGAACGGCGACACGCTGACCGCGCCGCTGCTGATCGCCGCCGAGGGCCGCAATTCACCGACGCGCGAGGCGTCGGGCATCCGCGTCGCGCGCTGGAGCTACGACCATGCCGCGATCATCACTACGCTGGGCCATGCGGAGAGCCACGAAAACATCGCCTATGAAATCTTCTACCCGGCGGGTCCGTTCGCGATCCTGCCATTGAAGGACGACGCGCACGGCCATCGCTCGGCGATCGTATGGACGGTCGATGCGAAGGACCGTCCGGCGATGCTGAAGCTGTCCGACCGTGCCTTCCTTGCCGAAGCATCGAAGAAGATGGGCGGTTTCCTTGGGGAGTTGTCGAACCTGTCGGCGCGGTCGAGCTATCCGCTGGGGTTCCACCATGCGGCGCGGATCACCGCCGAGCGGCTGGTGCTGGTCGGCGACGCGGCGCACGGCATCCACCCGATCGCCGGACAGGGGCTGAACCTCGGGCTGCGCGACGTCGCGGCGCTGACCGAGGTGCTGGTCGATGGCAAGCGGACCGGCCTCGATCTCGGCGATCCCTATCTGCTCGAACGCTATCAGCGGTGGCGCGGGCTCGACACCTTCGCGGTGGCGCTGGCGACCGATGGCCTGACCCGGCTGTTCGGCATTCCCGGCAAGGCGGCAAGCGCGGTGCGGCGCTTCGGCCTGTCGGCGGTCGATTCGATCCCGCCGCTCAAAGCCGCGTTCATGGCCGAGGCGCGGGGCGAGACGGGCAAGCTGCCGAAATTGTTGCAGGGGGTTACGGCGTAAGGGGAGCGCTGTTCCCGAAGCCGCACGTCACCCTAGACTTGATCGCGACCGCTGCGAAAGTCGCAAGCTAAGCCAAAACCCGCCGTACCCCCGCGCAGGCGGGGGTCCAGAGCCAAGCAGAACACCGGTCTGCGCTTGAGACCCTGGGCCCCCGCCTGCGCGGGGGCACGGCCAGGCGGGATTGGCGTGGGCCTTTCGCGCAGGTCTTGATCCAGCCGTCAGTGACGAACGACAAGGAACGCTACCAACGCCCGCCGCCGGTCACCCCTGCCCGCCACTCCGCGATCCGTCTGAGCGTCGCCGGCGTCGTCCCCGCCGGCAGCGCGTCGGGATCGAACCAACCCGCCTCCGCCACCTCCAGCGCATCCGCACGGCGCAACGTGTCCGCCCCGTCGCGCACGACATAGACGATGACATGATCGTCCTTGCCCTCGCGCCGGCTGTGATAGACGCCGAGCACCCGTTCGACCGTCGCACCGTCGATCGCGACTTCCTCGGCCAGTTCGCGGTGGAGTGCGTCGCCCACGCCCTCGCCCTTCTTCACCCCGCCACCGGGCAGATACCAGCCATCGATATAGGTGTGCCGCACCAGCGCGATCCGCCCGCCCGTATCGAGCAGCACCGCCCGCACCCCGATCGTACGCGGCCGGGTGACGCGCCAGACCAGCCGCGCCGCCCGTCCCAGCAATCGATGGTACAGCGCCATGCTATCCCCGGATCGGCCCGTCCCGCTCGGCCACCGCCTCGGCATCGGCGACGGCCGGTTCGCTCGCCGGGCGGATCATCAGGAAACTGCCCGACCAGACGCCGGGAATGTCCCAGCGTCCGCTGATCTCGCAGCCATCCTCGCTCAGCACCCCCGAATAGACGACCATGTCGGCATAGCCGGCGCTGTCGTCATAGAATTTGCTGAAGGTGATCCGCGCGCCTTCGACATGCCCGTCGATCGCGGCGGCGATCAGCGCGCCGGGCGGCTGCGAATACAGATCGGGTTCGTGGATCGTGCCGACGATCGATCCGCCCAGATCGGCGATGTCGGCTTCGAACGCGGTCGGCGGGTTGGTGTGCGGATAGTTGAAGATCCCGCTCCACTTGCCCGTAAGATCGCGGCTCACAACGTCCGCGCCGCTTCGACCAGCAGGACCGGCACCCCGCCGCGGATCGGATAGGCGAGGCCGGCGGCGGTCGAGATCAGTTCCTGCGCCGCCGCATCATGGTCGAGCGGGGTCCGGGTGACCGGACAGACGAGGATCGACAACAGCCAGGGGTCGATCGTCGCCGCGTCGTGTGCGGTTCCTGCGGTCGCGGTTCGTGCGGTCATTGCAGCGTCGCCTCTTCGTCATCGCCATGCCTGCCGAAGAATTGCATGAGCTGTACGATCAGTTCCGCCCGATCGGACAGGGCGGCGACTTCGAGCAATGCCTGTTTGGCGGCGACGTCGAACGGCGCGATCTGCGCGATGCCGTTGACAAGGCTTTCGTCGTCCAGCCGCCCGACCGATTCCCAATCGACCGCATAGCCCAGCTGGTCGGCGAACCGCCGCGCCTCGATCTCCAGCGACGCACGCTCGGCCAGCGCCAGCGTGGTATCGCCGACGACGGGCAGGAGTTCCGCCTCGACTTGCCGGAACGGGGTGGTGACGTCGAGTTCGCGCAGCACGCGGAACCGCGACACACCGCGCAGCACGATGTCGTAGCGGCCATCAGCCTGCGCCTCGACATCGACGATCTGCCCGACACAGCCGATATCGAACAGCGGCGGTTTGTCGGTATCGCTGCCGACCGGGCGCGGCTGGATCATGCCGATGCGGCGGTCCCGCGCCAGCGCGTCGGACACCATCGAGCGATAGCGCGGCTCGAAGATATGCAGCGGCAGGTGCATGTTCGGAAACAGCAGCGCCCCCGCCAGCGGGAAGACGGAGACGCGCGCGCTCATCCGAACAGAATCGCCGACAGCTTGCGACGCTGTTGCGACACCCATGGGTCTTCGAGACCGACCGCATCGAAAATCTTCAGCAGTTGCTGCCGCGCCGCATCGTCGTTCCACGCGCGGTCGGCGGCGACGATCTTCAGCAGCGATTCGGCGGCCCCGTCGCGGTCGCCCGCCGCCATCTGTCCGCCGGCCAGCCGGAAGCGCGCGTCGTGATCTTCGGGGTTCGCCTCGACCTCGGCCTTCAGCCCTGCCAGATCGTCGACCGGCTGCGCATCGCGGGCCAGCGCCAGCGCGGCGCGGACCTGTTCGATCGCGGGCAGCTTCACCGCGTCCTCGGGCAGCATGTCTAGCGCGGCCTGCGCCGCATCGTGATCGCCAAGCGCCATCAGCGCGCGGACGCGGCCGGCGGCGACCACCGCGTGATCGGGGGCGATATCGGCGATCTGGTCGAAGATCGACAGCGCGCGCGCCGCATCGCCCTCGGCCAGTGCGTCCTCGCCCATCGCGATCAACGGCTCGATATCGGGACCGCCCGGCCCGCCCGCCTCGATCGGCAACTGGCGCAGCAACTGGTCGAGCATCTGCTTCAACTGGCTCTCGGTCCGCGCCGAGGTCAGGTCGGCGACCAGCTGCCCCTGAAACATCGCATAGACGGTCGGGATCGACCGGATCTGGAATTGCGACGCGATGAACTGGTTCTTGTCGGTATCGATCTTGGCCAGCACCACGCCCTTGTCGGCATAGGCGGCGGTCACCTTTTCAAGGATCGGGGTCAGCGCCTTGCACGGCCCGCACCATTCCGCCCAGAAATCGATGACGACGAGGCTGGTCATCGACGGTTCGACGACATCGCGACGGAACGCCTCCACGGCTTCCTTTTCCGGCGCGGTCAATCCTAGCGTGGCCAAGCGGCGATTCCTTATCCTGAAAGCGTCCGCCCTATGTGGGCATGCCCGATGATTCAGAAAAGAGCGATTTAGGGGTTGCGCGATCTGAAACCCCCATCTAATAGCCCGCCTCACCCCAGCCGGTCACCCGGCTCGGAACGCCAGAGCGGGCGTAGCTCAGGGGTAGAGCACAACCTTGCCAAGGTTGGGGTCGAGGGTTCGAATCCCTTCGCCCGCTCCAGCGATTTTCAGCGGATGGAAGTCGCAGCGAAACCGTCGAAGCGACGGTCCCGCGCCAGACGCGGGTTCACTCCGCGCCGGTACGCTCGATCGAAAAGTCCTTGCCCGGCGGATCGAATTTTCGATGTTGTGCTTGGCCGATCGTCGTTTTCGACTTCGACACCTGCACGGCCGATCCCCCCGGACCTTGTCGAGACAGTTGCGAAAACCCTTCGTCCGTACTCCGGCGAAGACCGAGGCCCAGTTGGGGGACGTCGGTAAACCACGGATAAGGGCCGATCGACATTCAGCGATACCCACGGAATTTCGTCATTCCCGCGCAGGCGGGAAGCCATAAACGCCGACGGTCTGGCTCGATCCGCGACGCTGGCGCGTATCGACTCCCGCCTGCGCGGGAGTGACGAAAGGGGATCGAACGCTATTCCTGCGCCCAGCGAACTGAATGTCGATCCCGCCTAGGGCCGATCGACTTCCGACGCGCCATCCGGTCGCAGCTACGCCATCAACGAAACCATCGAACTCCAACCCAGCAACGCCAATCCCCCAACCCGCCGGCACCCCCACCGGTCCCGAACCCTTGCCAACCCGCTCACCCCCCGCCAAACTCGCGCGGACGATTAGCGGGGACCCGATATGCAACCGAACTGGATCATCCTCGCCGCGCTTCTCGCCCCCGTCCCCGCCGCCGCGCAGGAAACGCCCGCCAACCTGCCCCCCGCCATTGCCGGCACTGCGCAGGGCGATGTGTCGGTCACCATCTATAACGGCGATGTCGCGCTGGTGCAGGACGTCCGGCAACTCGATCTGAACCGCGGCACGGTGCGACAGGATTTTCCCGACGTCAGCGCACAGATCCGCCCCGAAACCGTCTCGCTGGCCGTTCCCGACACCCGCATCGTCGAACAGAATTTCGACTTCGACCTGCTCTCCCCCTCCAGCCTGATGGAAAAGGCGGAGGGCGAGACGATCACCCTGTTGCGTACCAATCCCGCCACCGGTGCCGAAACGCGCGAGCGAGCCAGGGTGCTGGCGGTCAATGGCGGGGTCGTGCTCCAGATCGGCGACCGGATCGAGGTGCTGCGCGACGACGGCCTGCCGGTGCGCGCGATCTTCGACAAGGTACCGCCGTCGCTGCGCGCGCGTCCGACCCTGTCGGTGACGCTCGACAGCAGCCGTGCCGGCACGCGGCCGGCGACCCTGTCCTATCTCAGCCGGGGATTGGGCTGGAAAGCCGATTATGTCGCGCTGCTCGACCGCAAGCGCGGCACGATCGACGTGCAGGGCTGGGTCACGCTCACCAACACCACCGGCACGACCTTCGCCAATGCCCGCACGCTGCTGGTCGCGGGAGAGGTCGGGTCGAACGACGAGGACGGCCTGTACCGTCCGCAACGCCCGCGCGCGCGGATGCAGGCCGGGACCGAAAGCGCGAACCGCGAACAGCTCGGCGACTTCTATCTCTATCCGCTGCCCGAACGCACCACCATCGCCGACAAACAGACCAAGCAGGTCAGTTTTCTCGACGTGAAGGGCACGCCTGCGACCAGCGGCTATCGCTTCGTCAATGGCTGGCTGAACACCGCCGAAAATCCGCGGAGCGCGCAGACCATCGTCCGGTTCAGCAACGCCGCGCAGGGGGGCCTTGGCGACGCGCTGCCCGCCGGCACCATCCGCGTCTATCTGCGCGACGCGCGCGGCCAGCCGCAATTCACCGGCGAGGCGGCGATCGATCACACGCCGCAGGGATCGACAATCGCGCTCGCCACCGGCGACGCCTTCGACGTGAAGGTCCGCCCGGTCGTCGAAAGCCGCACCCGGATCGGCAGCAATCGCTGGCAGACGAAAATGCGCTACACGCTGACCAACGCCACCGCCGCGCCGGTGACCGTCGAGCTGGTACAGGGCGGCCTCGACTGGAGCGACACCCGCATCGTCGAACAGAGCCGCCCCGGCGAACGGATCGACGCCGGGCAGACGGTGTGGCAGGTGCCGGTCCCTGCCAACGGATCGGCGGTCGTCACCGCGACGTTCGACACGCGCTACTGATGCCGGCGTTCGAGGGCAGGCGATGCAGCGGGGAGGTCGCTCCCGGCGAGCGATCTGCCCGCGAGGTATCCGGCGCGCCGGTCGCGGTCGCGTTGCCGGCGACCCGGACCCGCCCGGGAGCGGTGCGACCGTGCTCGCCAGCGTACCCTCACGCAGGCGGTTGGCCAGAGCTACGGACGCAAGTGGTTGTATTGGCCGGCTCCGCTCCACCGCCCGCACGAGACCCCTGCGAACGCCACGAACGGAGCCAATTCCGCACCGTACCCCGACAAAGGCGAGATCGTTGCGAAAGTACCGGTTCCTGCCCCCTGCCGTACCCGCGCGCAGGCGGGGGTCCAGGGTTCCAAACGCAAACCGATGTTCTACCTGGCTCTGGACCCCCGCCTGCGCGGGGGTACGGCGCGTTTGTGGCTAAGCCTGCGACGTTCGCTGAGGTTTCACCTTCGCCGGGGTACGAACCAGCGGCGTTCGCAATGATCGCCCCCGTGCCGAAGGACGCCGACAACGCCCCGCAGGAACGGACCGCCCAAAACGGTCCCGAACCCATCCAAGGGAACGACCGCGAAAAACGCCATCGGTCGCACCGCACCACGCGGCGTCGGCTCACGATCGCGACCCTCCCGCTGCTCCTCGCCACCCCCGCCCTCGCGCAGCAGCTGCCGACCACGACCTCCCCCGCCCCGACGACGGTCGCGGTCACCATCTATCGCGCGCCGTATCGGCCGGCGCAGGGTGCGATGAACCTGCGCAACCTCGACGGTTATGCGCTGGTGACCGAGACCCGCCGCGTCAAACTGCCAAAGGGCCGCGCCGTGCTCCGGTTCGAAGGGGTGGCGGGCGGTATCCTCCCGGTCAGCGCGGTGATCGACGGCCTGCCCGGCGGCACGGTCGAGAAAAACCGCGACGCGCGGCTGCTGTCGCCGGCCGCGCTGGTCGACGGCACGCTCGGCAACCGGGTGACGTTGCGCCGTACCGACCGCGCCACCGGGACATCGCGCGAGGAACCGGCGACCATCGTGTCCGGTCCCGTCGGCGGCGTCGTGCTGCGCACCGCGAACGGCGTCGAGGCGTTGGGGTGCAGCGGCCTGCCCGAATCGCTGCGCTACGCTCGCGTACCCGCCGGCCTTGCCGCCAAGCCGGTGCTGAGCGTCACCACCGACAGCCCGTCGAGCAGGACCGTCACCGTCCGCCTCTCCTACCTTGCCAGCGGTTTCGACTGGTCGGCCAGCTATGTCGGCACGCTGACGGGCGACCGGCTGAACCTGTTCGCATGGACCACGCTCGCCAACGGCAATGCCGAGGGGTTCGCCGGTGCCGAGGTGCAGGTCGTGGCCGGACGGCTGAACCGCGAACGCATCGCGCCGGTCGAGGACGCGGCGACCCGGCTGCAACTGCGCTGCTATCCGTTAGGTACGACGACGTCGGACCTGCGCGAGGCGACGTTCGAACCGGCGGAGGAGATCATCGTCACCGCATCGCGGATGGCCGTCCCACCACCACCGCCGCCCCCGATGCCGGCCCCACCGGCACCGCCCGCCCCGGCGGCACCCGAAAATCTCGGCGACCTGAAACTCTACCGCCTGCCCGGCCGCACCACCGTCGCCGCGCGGGGTCAGAAACAGGTCGCGCTGCTGCGGCAGGACGGGGTGCGCTATGCCCGCCTCTATCGCCGCCGCATTCCCGTCGGCCAGCCGCTCGACGCCGCGGCGGTCGACATCGTCCTGCGGGTGAAGAACGAGAAGGCGGACGGGCTCGGCATCGCGCTTCCCGCCGGCACCACCGCGCTCTACGCGCCGCGCGGCGACACCGTGCTGCTGGTCGGTACCGGCACGATGACCGACCGTGCGGAGGGGGAGACGCTGCTGATCGCCGCCGGCAGCAGCCGACAGGTGCTGGTGAACCAGACCCGCCTCGACGATCGTTCCGCGCGGCTGAGCGTGACCAACGCGCGCAACGTCGCGGTCGATGTCGAGCTGCCGCTCGGCTGGCCGAACTCCGGCGCCCGGGGCGATGGGCTGACGACGATCGACGGCATCCCGACATGGCGGACGACGCTGGCCCCCGGCGCAACGGCGACGCTCGACTACCGCTTCTGAACCGCTTTCCTACAGCCGCCCGGTCGGACAGGGTTACGCCCGCTCCTTCGCATCGCCCGCGCGGCGGTATGGCGCTGATCAGAACCTCCGCAGAGACTTCGAACAACGAGAAGGCAACTTCCGGAACACCCGCACCGCTAACCCGTTGAAAACAAGCCCCCTACCTGCAAGCACATCCCGCAAATCGTGTAACCTTCGTCAACTTCCCGCCATTGCCGCCATCGTCACATAATCGAGCTTGCCCGTCCCCAGCACCGGCAGCGCCGCCACCACCCGCACATCGCGGGGCAGTGCCAGTTCGGCGATGCCGTTCGCCCGGCCCCATGCCGACAATGCGCCCGCCCCCGCGCCAACCTGCGTCGTGAACAGCACCAGCTGCTCGCCCTTCCGGGCATCGGGCCGCGTCACCACCGCATGTTCGCCCTGTGGCCAGACCTTGGCGGCATAGCCCTCGACCGCCGGCAGCGAGACCATTTCGCCGCCGATCTTGGCAAAACGCTTCGCCCGTCCCCGGATCGTCACGAAGCCGGCATCGTCGATGGTGACGATATCGCCGGTATCGTGCCATCCGTCCGCCGGCGGTTGCACCACGCCGGGTGCCTCGACCTTCAGATATCCGGCCATGACGTTCGGCCCGCGGATCGCCAGCCGTGCGCCTTCGGTGATGCCCGGCACCGGTTCCAGCCGCGCCTCGATCCCCGGCAGCAGCCGCCCGACACTGCCCGCGCGGAAGTGCATCGGCGTGTTGACCGCGATCACCGGTGCCGCCTCGGTCGCGCCATAGCCTTCGAGGATGCGCAGCCCGAACTTCTCGGCATAGGTCGCCCGCGTCTCCGGCCGCACCCGCTCCGCCCCGGCAAAGATGTAGCGCAGCGCATAGAAATCATAGCCATGCGCCATCCGCGCATAGCCCGACAGAAAGGTATCGGTCCCGAACAGGATCGTCGCATTGGCGTCGTAGGCCAGTGCCGGCACGATCCGGTAATGCAGCGGGCTGGGATACAGCACCGTCTTCACCCCCGACAGGATCGGCAACAACGTGCCGCCGGTCAGCCCGAAGCTGTGGAACACCGGCAGTGCGTTCAGCACCGTATCCGCCCGGTTGAAATCGATCCGGGAGGAGAGTTGCAGGCAGTTGGCCAACAGGTTGCGGTGGGTTAGCACCACCCCCTTGGGCACGCCCTCCGACCCGCTGGTGAACAGGATCACCGCGGGCGCGTCCGCCGACACCCGCAACCGCCGGTGCAGCCGCCCCGCCATCCGCGACCGCACCAGCGCAACGAATTTCGCCCCTGCGCCGATTCCCTCGCGAAGTTCCTCCAGATAGCGGATGGCGATCCCGTCGCCGACCAGCCCGGCGACGACCTCGCCCAGCTTGGCCTGCTCGACGAACGCCCGCGCGGTGACGATCGTCCTTATCTGCGCCGCCGTACACGCCACCCGCAGATTGGCGAGGCCGGCGGTATAGTTCAGCATCGCCGGCACCCGCCCCGTCGCCTGCAGGGCAAAGAAGGTCGCGACCACGCCGCCCACGTTGGGCAGCAGCACGCCGACCGCCTCGCCCTGCGCCGTCCCCGCCGCCAGCGGCCGCGCCAGCGCCTGCGTTCCGGTGACGAGGCGGTCATAGGTCAGCGGCACGCGCTGCACATCCTCGACCACGGCCATCCCCGCACCATGCAGGTGCCGCGCATCGATCAGTGCGTCGTACAGCGTCCGGTCGGTATCGGACGTGGCGAAGATCATCTCGCTCATCAGGTCGTACAGCTGCCGCCCGGCGATCGCCCGCCGCTCGCGCACGCTTAGGCCTTGCGGCAGGTCGAAGCGGCGCGGCGGCAACACGGTCAGTTCGATCCTCGGGAACCAGTGCAGCCGCGCCTTGCCCTTCAACCGGCTGAAGCGGGTATATTGCGCCCCGTCGATCCGTACCGGCACGATCGGCGCGTTGGCGCGGTCGGCGACCATGCCGGGGCCGTCGAACACCTTCATCAGTGCGCCGGTGACGGTGATCCGCCCTTCGGGAAAGATCACCAGCGTCCGCCCCTCGCGCACCGCCTTGACCATCGCCTTGGCCGACATCGGGTTCGTCGGATCGACCGGAAACGCGTCGAACAGTTTCAGCAGCGGCTGCATCCACCATGCCCGCGCAAAGCGGCTGTGGATCGCAAAGGTCGGCTTGCCCGGCAGGAACGCGGCCAGCAGCAACCCGTCGAGGAACGACACATGGTTGACCACGACCACCGCGCGTTCGCCGGGCAGCGGCATGTTCTCCGCGCCGTGCACCTTCACCCGGTATGCCAGCCGCAGCGCGCCGCGCACCACGGACTTGAACACCGTTTCGGGCAGCAGCCAGCACGAGATCAGCGCGATCGACAGCGTCGCGAACCCCAGCGCGCCGAAAATGCCGGGCACGCTGCTCCCGCCCGCCAGCATTGCCGTCACCACCGCGACCATCACGACCGTGACGATGGCGTTGATGATGTTGTTCGCGGCGATGATCTGCGACCGCTTCTCCGCCGGGCTCCACGTCTGGAGAATGGCGTAGAGCGGCACGACGAACACCCCGCCGCTCAGCGCAATACCCGCCAGATCGATCAGCAGATGCCAACTGCCCGGCGTCGCCACGAACGCGGCGATATCCGCGCCCGGCGTTTCGACCACGAACCGGCCCGCCGTTCCCCATGAATCGATCAGGAACACCGCCAGCCCGATCGCCGCGATCGGCACGTATCGCGCCGACACCTCGCCCTTCAGCAGCCGGTTCACCAGCAGCGATCCGACCGCGACGAACAGGCTGAACACCGCGAGGAACAGCGTGACGACCGCCGGCGCGGCGTCGAGCGTCCCCGCAACCAGCGGCGCGAATTCCGACAGCACCACCGCCCCGACCGAAAAGAACCAGCTGATCCCGAGGATCGCCAGCCACACGCCGCGCCCGCCATGCGCCGCGCGCAGGATCGCGGCGGTGCTGCGAAACGGGTTCAGGTCGATCCGCATATCGGGCGCGGCCGACGGGGCGGACGGTACCGCCAGTGCTGCCAGAAACCCCAGCAGCGCGACGCCGAACGCGACCAGCCCGGCCTCCCATGGCGGAATGATCCCGCCCAGCAACTGCCCGGTCAGGATCGCGACGAACGTCCCCGCCTCGACCAGTCCCGTCCCGCCCATCAATTCATGGGCGCGCAGATGCTGTGGCAGGATCGAATATTTGACCGGGCCGAAGACCGTCGAATGCACCCCCATCAGGAACAGGCAGGTCAGCAGCACCGGCACCGATTCGAACCAGAACCCGATCACCGCCAGCGCCATGATCGCGATCTCGGCCGCCTTCACCGCGCGGATCAGCCACGCCTTGTTCCACGCATCCGCCATCTGCCCGGCAAGGCCGGAAAACAGGAAATAGGGCAGGATGAACAGCCCGGTCGACACCGTCGCCAGCGTCGCCGCCTGTGCCGGATCGGCCCGGTACAGCGTGAAATTGGCAAGAAACAGCAACGCGAATTTCAACAGATTGTCGTTCATCGCCCCCAGAAACTGGACGACGAACAACGGGGCGTAGCGGCGCTTGGTCAGCAGCGAGAAATCGGGCGCGGACATCCATTCCCCCATCGGGATTGCCCGACCCGGGAACAGGCACCGGCCCGCCCCCGAATCACGGCGACGCGGTCAGCCTAGCAGAAAAATAACAGTGTTCAATAAATCAGTTCGACCGCGTCGGGTCGGTCATCGGATCGGCCAGTTCGCGCGGACCCGGCAGGCGGGCGACCGGCAGCGAGGCGGTCTGACGCTCGATCATCCGGTGGACGCGCGGCGGCCCGTCGCCCCTGTGCAGCGCCAGCAACGCGACGCTGTTTGCATGATCGGCCTCGGTCCGGCGCTGGTTGTGACGAATATATTCCAGCCACGTCGACACATGATAGCGCTCGATCCACAATTCGGGATCGTTCAGGTCGCGCAGCAACGCCCAGTGATGCGCGCCATCGCGGCGGCGGATGCGGCGGCGTTCGTTCATGACGTTCAGGAAACCGACGACATCCTTCGGCGCGATCCGGTAATCGATCGTCACCACCACCGGCCCCGATCGCGCCTCGACCGGTACTTCGGTATCGGGCGTCTCCCACCCGCGCGGCGCAAGGCTTGCGGTTTCGATATCGCGCAGCGGCAGTTTGAACCCGGCAACGACGCTCAGCATCTGCACCCCCGCCGCCGCCAGCAACGCGATATGGACCCCCGATCCTTCGGCGACCGACCCGAACAGCCAGCTGCCGATCGTCATGCCGCCGAACGCCGCCATCTGGTACAGCGCCAGCGCGCGCGCCACGACCCAGCGCGGTGCCGCCATCTGCACCGATACGTTGAAGGTGCTGAGCGCCGATACCCAGCCCGCGCCGGCCAGCACCAGCGCCGCCATCGTCAGCGGCAAGACCGGGCTGACCGCCGCGATCGCCGCGCCGCTCGCCAGTGCGGTCGCCGCCACGCGGACCAGCCGCTCGGGCGCCCAGCGCTTGCGCAGCCGCACGCTGCCCAGCGCGCCGATCACAGCGCCCCCGCCGAATGCGCCCAGCAGCGCGCCATAGGTCAGCGGCCCGCCGGTGACGAGGTCGCGCGCCACCAGCGGCATCATCGCCGGCACCGCGCTTGCCGCGACACCGAACAGCGCGGCGCGGATCAGCACCGTCCGCAAGCTGGGCGACATGCGGACATATCGGACCCCCGCCGCCATCGCGAGGCCCAGCGTCTCGCGCGGCAGCGTGCGCGGAGCATAATCGGGATTCCACCGCGCCAGCACCGCGATCAGCCCGATATAGCTCAGCGCATTGGTCAGGAACGCCGCCGCCGCACCCGCGACCGCGACGATCGCCCCGCCCAGCGCCGGGCCGACGCTGCGCGCGATGTTGAAGCCCATCGAATTGAGCGCGACCGCACTCGGCAGGACGCTGCGCGGCACCATGTCGCCGACCGATGCCTGCCATGCCGGCCCGTTGATCGCGGTCCCGCAACCGATCAGAAAGGTGAACGACAACAGCAGCCATGGCGACAGCAACCCCATCCACGCGCACACCGCCAGCGCGACCGATACGGTCAGCATGAACCCCTGCGCCGCCAGCATCACCCGCCGCCGGTCGAGATTGTCGGCGACCGCCCCGGCCCATAGCGACAACAACATGATCGGCAGCGTCGTCGACGCCTGCACCAGCGCGATCATCTGCGGCGACGCGGCCAGCGACGTCATCATCCACGACGCGCCGACCGACTGGATCAGCCCGCCGAAATTGGACGCCATCGACGCGATCCAGATGGCGCGAAAGATCGGGATCGACAGCGGCGAGCTATGGGTCGCCGTCGCGGTCGTTACGGGGGAGGATGCCATGGCCGATGAATGCGTCGCGCGCCGCTTTGTGCCAAGCGACTTGTGTCGGACCCGCGCGGCGGCGATGGGAACGCGATGCGCGATCCCTTCACCCTCGACGCAACCAGCGCGACGCTGACGATCCGCGCCACGCCAAAAGCGTCGAAGACCGCGGTGACTGGCGTCGTGGCGCTGGAGGGCGAAGCGACCGCACTCGGCCTGCGTGTCGCCGCCCCGCCGGTCGACGGCACGGCGAATGACGAGGTCGTGCGGTTCGTCGCTAAGCAACTGCGGGTCGGGCGTAGCGCGGTGACGCTGGTCGCGGGGCAAACGGGGCGGGTGAAAAGGCTGCGGATTGCGGGGGATGCGGCGATGCTGGAAGCGGCGTTGCGGACACTCATCCCTTAATCGTCATTCCCGCGCAGGCGGGAATCCATACACGCCGACGTCGCGACTCCATCGCAATTGTCAGCGGCAATGGGTTCCCGCCTGCGCGGGAACGATGAAATTGCCTGCTCGTCGTCCCTGTCCACCCCGTCATCCCGGCGAAGGCCGGGATCCATTGTGTCGGGCGCTATCGAAGGAAACGCGACATCACCATGTCCATGGATTCCGGCCTGCGCCGGAATGACGGAACGCGTGTCACTACCCCCACCTCAAACGATCGCATGCGGTACGAACCGCGCCAGATCGCGGGTGATCGGCCCGTCATCCTCGCGCACCGACAGCGCGACCGCGTCGTCGCCGACGATCCATGACCCGACCACCGCGTGATTGCCGTCGAACACCGGCAACCGGGCCAGCGCCTGCACGACATGACCTTCCTCGCCGTAACCGCCCTCCGGCCCACGCGCAGTGGCGCTGCCGTCGACCAATTCGATGTCCCAGCCCTCACGCGAAAAGATCGGCTTGCGCACATAGGCATCGCCAATTTCCGCCAGCGCCGCTGCGTCGTCCGCAAACGCCGCCGGCAGCAAATTCGGGTGCCCGCGATGCCGCTGCCACAGCAACGGCAATATGCCCTTGTTCGACAGCAACGCCTTCCACGCCGGTTCGAGGAACAGCGTCTTCGTCGCCGCCAGTTGCTTGGCGTACGGCTCGCGCAGCATATCCTCCCACGGATACAGCTTGAACAGCGCGCCGATCAGCACGTCGTCGCCATCGACGAACGCGCCGTCACCGTCGACCCCGATCCGGTCGATCGCGACGAACGCCGGGTCCAGCCCCGCGTGCCGCGCGACATCCTCGAGATAGCGGACGGTCTGGCGATCCTCGACATGGTCGTCGACCGACGCGAAATGGACCGTGCTACCCTTCGTAAAGAGCGCACCGAAGCGTTCGACCAGCGCATCGTGCAGTCGGTTATACTGGTCCGCCCCTTGCGCCAGCGTGCCGTCGGCGATGCGATCCTCCAGCCACTGCCACTGGAACAGCGCGGTCTCGAAGATGCTGGTCGGAGTGTCCGCGTTATATTCCAGCAGTTTCGCCGGTCCGCTGCCGTCGAAGGCGAAATCGAACCGCCCGTATAGCGACGGAGCATGTGCCTTCCACGACGCCGCCACCACGTCGCGCATATCGTCGGGAATGGCGAGCCGGTGCATCAGCGCCTCGCTGCCGACCACCTCGTCCACCAGGTCGCGGCACAGGCCGTGGAGCTCGACGCTGGGTGCCTCGATCCCCTGCTCGACCTCATCGAGCGAGAAGGCGTACCAGGCCCCCTCCTCCCAATATTTCTCGCCGTCCTGATGGTGGAAGGTGAATCCCATCCGCTCGGCGGTCGCCCGCCAGTCGGGACGGGGGGCAACCGAGCGGCGTTCCATCAGTCGCGCCCGATCGTTCCGCCGTCGCGCGTCCCGTCGGACAGGCGCGGCGCGTCCTTGGGTTGCGACAGGCGCGCGAGGATGTCGTCAGCGCTCGAATTGCCCGGCAGCAGCCCGGCGGCCTTCAGCTTCTCGTCGAGATCGGCACCGGTGCGCATGTCCTCCAGCTCGGCCTGCGCCTTGAACTTCTCTTCACGTACCGCCTGCCGCTCCTTCAGCCGGGCAAGGCTGTCCGCCGCCGATCCCAGCGACGCGGTGGCACCGCCATAGCTGCTGGCGACCGAGGCCTGCGCCTTCTGCACGCTCTCGTTCGCGCGCACCACGTCGACCTCACGACGCAGCGCGTCGATCTTGCCATCGCCGGTCTTTATGATGCCGCGGATCTTGTCCTCGGCCGACCGCATGTCGGCGATCTGCGGCGTCTTGGTCGACTGTTCCTGCTCGATCGTCGCCAGCCGCTGTGCGACTTCGCGCGCGAGGTCCATGTCGCCACGCGCCATCGCCGCGCGGGCCGACGATTCATATTTGTCGCGCTGCGAGGTGAGCGCCTCCAGTTCCTTTTCCATCATCCGCCGCTTGGCGGTCAGCGTCGCGAGGTCGTCGCGCGCCTTGGCCTGCAGCGATCCGGCATCGCGGATCTGCTGGTCGAGGATCGTCAGCGCCTTGGCATCGACGATCGACTGCCCGGTTTCGTGCGCGGTGCCGCGCACCAGCGCGACCAGATTCTTCCACATCGACATCGTCCTACCTTCCGTTACGCGGCAAATTCGGTGCGCAGTTCCGACGCCGCCTCGATCGCGTTCTGCGCCAGCACGCGCAGTTCGATCAGTACGGTATGCAGCGACGATTCGACCGACAACTCACCCACCAGCTCATAATATTCGCGTCCGCCGACTTCCGCGATGGCGAAATTCGACAGCGGCACCAGCTTCTGCGTCTTCAGCAGGAACCGGTTGAACGCGTCGGGCTCCGACTGTTCGTCGACCGGCCACAACAGGCTCGACACGACGATCTGCTCGCCCGCGACCGACGCGAAGATGGCAAGGTCGCCGAAATGGTGCATGGTCAGTTTCAGGACGGGTTCGGCCTGCTCGATCCGCTCGACGCTCAGTTCGTCGGCATAATCGGGTCCGCCCAACGCCTGCGCCAGTCCGGCGCTCGTCCAGCTACGGGGTGCTTCGTCCATCCATCCCTCCGAAAAGCCGGCCCGGTGTGTTGGCCGCGCTTGACACCCCAAGCATAAGGCGCGACCAAAAAGCAAGGTGCGGGGGCATGGGCAGGGGATGAAGTCATTCGGTCTCGGCAGGTATCTAAGGCGGCTCTATCTCGCGGCCAGCGAGCTGCACCGTGGCGTGCTGCTCGCGCTGCTGGTCCTGCACATGACCATCTCGTGGGAATTGCTGGCCTTTGCCGGGGAAAGCGACCTGCTGCACCCCTCGGCCTATCTCTATTGGTATGCGACGACCGCCTCGACGGTCGGCTATGGCGACCTGTCGCCGAAATCGGATGCGGGCCGGATCGTCACCGCGCTGTTCGTGATGCCCGGCGCGATCGCGCTGTTCACCGTGTCGATCGCCCGCGCCTTTGCCGGGGTGTCGGCGCGCTGGCGGCGGCGGCGCATGGGCCTGGGGGACTATAGCGCGATGCGCGGCCATATCGTCCTCGTCGGCTACGACCCCGATCGCACCCCGCGCATGATCGCCGAGATCGTCGCCGACGGGCAGGGGCATGAACTGGTGCTGGTCGCGACGCAGGAACTGACCGGCGACGCCGCGACGCACCGCTTCGTCCGCGTCGCCTCGCTGACCGCGCCGGCCGACCTGCGCCGCGCCGGCGTCGCGACCGCCGAACGCGTCATCGTCTATGGCCCGTCCGATCCCGATACGCTGGCGGCGACGCTCGCGGTCACCGCGCTCAACGACAGCGGCCATGTCGTCTGCTTCCTGCGCGATCCCGATACCGCCGGTCTGCTGGCGGCCCATTGCCCGCAGGTCGAGGTGGTGCTGACCCCGACCGTCGAACTGGTGGTGAAGGCACTGAGCGACCCCGGTTCCAGCCGCCTGATCGCGCAACTCGCCAGCCATACCGACGATGGCGGCACGCTGTACGCCACCACCGCGCGCACCGGCGGCAGTTTCGACGACGCGGCCCGCGATCTGCGCACGCGCGGCGGAATATTGGTCGCCAGCTGTGGCGCCGGGCAGCATTCGCCGGTATTCGACCCCGACGGTCGGATCGCGGTCGGCGACCGGCTGTTCTACATCGCCCGGACAAGGATCGCGGCATGATATTCGGCAGCCTGTTCGGCGGCGCTCCCAAGGACGAACCCTCGGCAGTCGCGGTGGTCCGCAACATCACCATCGGGCGGCAGGTCCGGCTCGACGCGCTGGCATGGCGGCGGCTGACCGGTGCCGCCTTCACCCTCGAGCGCGATACGCTGGAAATCACTGCGCAGGGCGTCATCCGTCTGGACGATGGCAGCCATGTCCACCGCTTCTACACCGACGACGAACTGATGCTACAGGCGGTCAGCCAGTCGGCGGACGGATCCGACGCCGACGATTTCACGCTGTTCCGGCCATGGTCGTCGACCTATCCGACCGACTGGGCCGATACCGGTGCGTTCCGCCAGCGCCTGTCGCAACCCGTCTGGGACGAACCCGGCCTCGCCCGCTTCCAGCGATTCTGGTATCCCGAGGACGATCGCAGCCAGCCGCCCGTCGAATTGTGGGAGGCGGTCTATTACGAACGCACCGGTCGCCCGGTCCGGCAGATCAAGCAGGCCTGCATGCTCTATGCGCGCGACATCGCGCCCGAGGGACAGGAACTGCTGCTCGCCATCGCCATGCAGCCCGAGGGCGGCGACCTGACGCACGAAATCATGGTCGGGCTGCCGCTGCTGCCCGCCGAATTCAACGCCTGATCATAGGGGGACCGGGATGTTCGATGTCGCATATTTTCTGGACGGGGCGCTGCACTTCATCATCGCCTTCGGCCTTGCCTGCCTGTTCCTGACCGTCTTCAAATGGCTGTACCAGATATCGACGCCCTATGACGAACGCGCGCTGATCGCCGCCAACAATCCGGCGGCGGGCATCGCGCTGGGCGGCGCGATCATCGGCTTCGCCCTCCCCCTCGCCTCGGCGCTCAGCGTCACCGTCAGCGTGGTCGAATTCACCGCCTGGGCGCTGCTCGCTGGCGTAATCCAGATCGTCGCCGCCTTCATCGTCCGCCGCCTGATCGTGCGCGACATGGTCGTCCGCATCGAGGAGGGAAATATCGCCAGCGCGATCTACAGCGCGGCGACGTCGATCGGGCTCGGCCTGCTCAACGCCGCGTCGATGACGTACTGAAGGGTACTTCCATGACCAACCAGCCCCCCCGCCGCAAACGCTCGGTCGCTGCTGGCCTGACTGCCGTCGGCGCCGTCGCGATGCTGTCCGGTTGCGACGACAATAACGAACAGGCCCGCTTCGGCCCCCCGACCGAGGTCGCCGCGTTCCAGAGCGTCCAGCAATGCGTCGACAGCGGCCAATATGACCGCGACACCTGCACCGCCGCCCAGCAAAAGGCGGTGAACGAGGATGCGAAGGCCGCGCCCCGATTCGACAGCCAGCAACTGTGCGAGGAACAGTTCGGCGCCGCCCAGTGCCAGCGCCGCAGCGAAGGGGGACAGAGCTTCTTCACCCCGCTGCTGACCGGCTTCCTGATCGGGCAGCTGCTCAACAACAATTCGTCGCGCTACAATTATGGCGGCCTCTACCGTGACCGCCGCGACCGGGACGGCGGCTGGTATACCGGGTCGGGCGCGTATCTCGGCAATGGCAACGGCTATCGCTACTCGGTCGGCCGCGACGCGATCACCACCCCGGTGACGACGCAGCGCATCCAGACGCGCAGTTCGGTCGTCTCGCGCGGCGGCTTCGGCGGCCGGATCAGCGCCCGGTCGAGCGGCGGCTGGGGCGGCGGCGGGCGGTCGTTCGGGGGATAGTCGTCTAGCCCCTCCCTGGCAGGGAGGGGTTGGGGTGGGTCGGCCCGTTGGCTGGCGACACCTTCCCTCGCCGGCCAACCCACCCCCAGCCCCTCCCTGCCAGGGAGGGGAGCAGTCCTACCACAACCCCGCCACGATCGCCGCCGCCGCTGCCGACACCTCGGCCCACGTCCCATCGAACCCGGCCGCATCGCCGTAATAGGGATCGGCGACCGCCTGCCCCTTCCGCCCCGGCACGGCATCCATCAACAGCGCGATCCGCGCGGTCGCATCCTTGGGCGCACGCCGCCGCACCTCCGCCAGATTGTCGCGATCCAGCGCGAGGATATCAGTGAACCGCCGATAATCCGCCGCCTCGACCTGCCGCGCGCGATAGCCCGATATGTCGATGCCATGGGCGAGCGCCACCGCCTGCGCCCGCGGGTCGGGCGGATGGCCGACATGCCACGCGCCGGTTCCGGCGGAGTCGACGTCGATCGCCACCCCGGCCCGCGCCGCCGCGTCGCGCAACGCCGCCTCCGCTAACGGCGAGCGGCAGATATTGCCGAGACACACGAGCAGAAACGAGTGGGTCGGCATCATCATAATCTCCACTGAACCCACCCCCGATAACCCGTTCGGTTCGAGCAGCTTCGAGCTTGTCGAGAAGCGTCTGTCGAGAACTCCCCGCTTGCGGCACCGCCTTCTCGACTACGGTTCTCGACGGGCTCGAACCTCCGCTCGAAGCAAACGGAAAGGGAGTACGAAAGCCTTGGCATCGTCCACCGCCTTACGCCAATAGTATCCCAAACAGGGGGAGAGAGTCGCATGGCGACCGTAGCAGCAACCACACCGATCGCACCGCAACGGCCAGGCGAATGGATCGGCTGGGCGGCGGTGGCGATCGTCGGTGCGGTCGCGCTGGGCTGGATCGCGCTGATGCGCGGCGAACCGGTCAACGCGCTGTGGATCGTGGTCGCGGCGCTGTGCGTCTATGCCATCGCCTATCACTTCTACGGCCTGTTCATCGCCACCCGCGTGCTGCGCGTCGACCCGTCGCGCCCGACCCCGGCGGTGCGGCGGAACGACGGCCTCGACTATGTCCCGACGCACAAGGGCGTGTTGTTCGGCCACCATTTCGCCGCCATCGCCGGCGCAGGGCCGCTGGTCGGCCCGGTCCTCGCCGCGCAGATGGGCTATCTGCCCGGCACGCTGTGGCTGCTGGCGGGCGTTGTGTTCGCGGGCGCGGTGCAGGATTTCCTGATCCTCTATTTCTCGACGCGGCGCGACGCGCGCTCGCTGGGCGACATGATCCGCAGCGAAATGGGGCTGATCCCCGGCACCATCGCGCTGGTCGGCGTGCTGATGATCATGATCATCCTGCTGGCGGTACTGGCGCTGGTGGTGGTCAAGGCGCTGACCGGCAGCCCATGGGGCACCTTCACCGTCTTCGCGACCATTCCGATCGCGGTGCTGATGGGGCTGTACGGCCGCTTCCTGCGGCCCGGCAAGATCGCCGAGATGTCGGTGATCGGCTTCGTCCTGCTGATGGCGGCGATCGTCGGCGGGGAGCCGGTCGCCGATTCGCCGGTCTTCGCGCCGATGTTCACCTATTCGGGGCCGGCGCTGGCGCTGATCCTGATGGCGTACGGCTTCGTCGCCTCGGTCGCCCCCGTCTGGCTGCTGCTCGCCCCGCGCGACTATCTGTCGACCTTCCTCAAGATCGGGGTGATCGCCGGCCTCGCACTCGGCATCCTGATCGTCCGTCCCGACCTTGAGATGCCGGCGGTGACCCATTTCATCGACGGCACCGGCCCGGCTTTTTCGGGCAAGCTGTTCCCGTTCCTGTTCATCACCATTGCCTGTGGTGCCGTGTCGGGCTTCCACGCGCTGATCGCCAGCGGCACCACGCCGAAAATGATCGCCAGCGAGGCCGATCTGCGCTTCATCGGCTATGGCGCGATGCTGACCGAAAGCTTCGTCGCGATCATGGCGCTGATCGCTGCCTGCGTGCTCGACCCCGCCGTCTATTTCGCGATGAACGCCCCGCCGGCGCTGATCGGCACGACCGCCCAGAGCGCGGCGCAGGCGATCGCGCAGTGGGGCTTCGTCGTCACCCCCGACATGCTGACCCAGTTGGCGCGCGACGTCGGCGAAAGCAGCATCCTGTCGCGCGCGGGCGGCGCGCCCACGCTGGCGGTCGGCATGGCGCACATCCTCAGCCAGGTGATCGGCGGGCCGGCGATGATGGCCTTCTGGTATCACTTCGCGATTTTGTTCGAGGCGCTGTTCATCCTGACCACGGTAGATGCCGGCACCCGCGTCGCCCGCTTCATGATCCAGGACCTGCTCGGCAGCTTCATTCCGGCGATGAAGGAGACGCAGCAGCTCGGCCCCAATCTGATCGGCACCGCGCTCGCCGTCGCCGCATGGGGGTATTTCCTCTACAGCGGCGTCACCGATCCGCTGGGCGGCATCAACACGCTGTGGCCGCTGTTCGGCATTTCGAACCAGATGCTCGCCGCCATCGCGCTGATCCTGTCGACCGTCCTGCTCTTCAAGATGAAGCGCGACCGCTATGCGTGGGTGACGATGGTCCCGACCGCGTGGTTGCTGATCTGCACGCTCACCGCCGGCTGGCAGAAGCTGTTCGACGCCAATCCCAAGATCGGCTTCCTCGCCCATGCGCAGGTGTTTTCCGACGCGCTGGCCCGCGGCGAGATCCTCGCCCCCGCCGAGACGGCGGCGGAGATGCAGCGGATCATCCTCAACGACCGTATCGACGCCGCGTTGTGCGTGCTGTTCGTCGTCGTCGTGCTGTCGGTCCTCGGCTACGGCATCGGCGCGATCCGCAAGGCGAAGGCGGTGGCGACCCCCACCGCGCTGGAGGTCGGCGATGCGCTTCCTGCATAGGCTGACGGAGGGTGCGCGGCTGATGGTCGGCGTGCCCGATTACGACCGCTACGTCGCCCACCGCGCCGCGCACCATCCGCACGAACCGGTCATGACCGTGAAGGAATTTCACCGCGACCGGATCGCCCGGCGCTACGGCACCGGACCCGGCTCCCCGCCGCGCTGTTGTTGAGGGTCACCTCCCGGAAGCAACCGCACCCCAACACTCCCGAAGACAAACCCGCGCAACCGGTGTACGGCGGCCCGCCGCTGCCCGGAGCTTCCCCATGTCCCTCGGCCTAGATTTCGGCACGACCAATTCCGTCCTCGCCCGCGCGACGGCCGACGATGCGCAGCTGGTCCCGCTCGACGGTCCCGACGGGGCCGATCCGGTCTTCCGCTCGGCGCTGTGCTTCTGGCAGGACGACGTTCCCGGTGGCATCGCGGTCGAAGCCGGGCCATGGGCGATCGACGAATATCTCCATTTCCCGGAGGGTTGCCGATTCCTGCAATCGTTCAAATCGGTCGCGGCCAGCCCCAGCTTCGACACCGCGCCGATCTTCACCAAACGCTACCGGTTCGAGGATCTCGGCCGCGCCTTTCTCGACCGGCTGGCGGCCCGCGCGCAGGGTGCCCTTACCAACGCGAAGCGGATCGTCGTCGGCCGCCCGATCACCTATGCCGGCCACCGCCCCGACGAAGCACTCGCCCGTCAGCGCTACGATGCGATGTTCGCCGCGCTGGGTGCCGAAATCCTCTATGTCTACGAACCGCTCGGGGCCGCGTTCAGCCATGCCGCGACGCTCAGCGAAGCCGCCACCATCCTCGTCGCCGATTTCGGCGGCGGTACCAGCGACTTTTCGGTGGTCCGCCTCGAAGCGCCCGGTGCCGACCGTCGCGCCCAACCGCTCGGCCATGCCGGGATCGGCATCGCCGGCGACCAGTTCGACCGCCGCATCCTCGACAAACTGGTCCTGCCGCTGCTCGGCAAGGGCGGCACCTATCGCTCGTTCGACAAGGTGCTGGAAATCCCGGCGGGCCATTTCACCGACTTCACCGACTGGTCGCGCCTCGCGCTGATGCGCAACCGCAAGACCATGGCCGAACTCGACAAACTGCGCCGTGCCGCGACCGATCCCGACGCGATCGAACGGATGATCGCGGTGATCGAGGGCGAACAGGGCTATCCCCTCTACGACGCGGTCGGACAGGTGAAGCGCGCCCTGTCGAAGGGTAACGCCGCCACCTTCAGCTTCGAAGGGGGCGGCATCGCGATCGAGGCGGAGGTGACCCGTGACCAGTTCGAGCACTGGATCGCCGACGACCTCGCCCGCATCATGGCGACCGTCGACCGCGCGCTCGACGCCGCCGGGCTGGCGGCCAGCGCGATCGACCGCGTGTTCCTGACCGGCGGCACCTCGCTCACCCCCGCCATCCGCCGCGCCTTCGCCGACCGGTTCGGGCAGGACCGGCTGGCCTCGGGCAACGAACTGACCTCGGTCGCCCACGGCCTCGCGCTGATCGGCCAGCAGGACGACGCCGCCGCATGGACGGCGTAGGCCTTTCCTACAGCGGCGCAGCCTGCCAGACCCGAACCGCTCTTTGACAGGTCCGCCCCACGCCCAACCCACAACGTCACCCCGGACCTGATCCGGGGTCCCGCTTCTTCCTCGCGGCCGGGTGGAAAGCGTCGCTCCATGGCAAGTTGAGACCTCCGCGCACACCGTGCGCTGCGCCACCAATCCACCGTACCCCCGCGCAGGCGGGGGTCCAGAGCCAAGTAAAACAGCGACTTGCGCATGTGTCCCTGGACCCCCGCCTGCGCGGGGGTACCGTCAATCTGTGGCTGAGCACGCGACGTTCGCAAAAATCGTCAACCACACCCACCACAACCACGCCGCAAGTGTGACTTTCGTGACCTTTGGCCGAAAACCTACCGCCCGGCCCGCACCATCAGCGCCCGCGTGACCCCATTGGTCCACCCGAACCCGTCCTGCAGCGGATATTCGCCACCCCCGCCCGGCCGGACCTCCTCGACGTCATATTTCTCGACCAGCTTGCCCGACGCCGCATATTCCCGCGCGACGCTCGCCAGAAACCGCTGCGAAATCGTGTCCGCCAACCGCTTGTGCCCGGTCCGGTCCAGTCCGCTGACCGCGATCCATTGCAGCGGGGCCCAGCCATTGGGCTTGTCCCATTGCTGTCCGGTATCGACCAGCGTCGATCGCAGCCCGCCCGGTGCCAGCAACTGCCGCTCGATCGTGTGCGCCACCCGCGCCGCCCGCGCGCCGGTCGTCAGCCCGACGAACAGCGGATAGGCGGTTGCCGCCGTCACCCCGCCACGAAGCTGCCGACGCTTGACGTCGTAATCGCCATAGCGCCCATCGGCCTCGCTCCACAGCCAGCGTTCGATCGCCGCCCCACGCTTCGCCGCCCGGTCGGCAAAGTCCCGCGCCGTCGCCGCGTCGCCGGTCTTCGCCGCACCATCGGCGATTGCCCGCTCCATGCCCCACAACAGGCTGTTGAGGTCGGCCGGCAGGATGTTGGTCGTGTCGATCGTCGTCAACGTGGTGCCATCGGCCAGCCAGCGTGACGAAAAGTCCCAGCCGCTCTCCGCCCCGGCGCGCAGCTCACGATACACCTCCGCCACCGGCCGGCCGCTGGCCTTTGCCGTCTCAACATCCTCGCGCCACGATTCGTCGCGTGGCGTGGTCCGCGCATCCCAATAATGTTGCAGCACCGCTCCGTCGGGCAGCGTCGCCGACCGCCCGGGCGCGGTGAAGAACGCATGTTCGCGCTTCAGCGCCGCCACCCGCCGCGCCAGCACCGCCGGGTCGGTTTCCTTCGACAGGCCCATCATCAGGTACAGGAACGGCGGCTGCGACCGGCTGAGATAATAGCTGCGCGTGCCGTTGGGCACATGGCCGTATCGCTCGACCAGATCGGTGAACGCCGCGACCATCGATTCGATCAGGTCCTGGCGGTTGTCGGCAGCCAGACCCAGCATCGTGAAATAGCTGTCCCAGTAATACATCTCCCGGAACCGCCCACCCGGCACCACGAACCGGTCGGATACCGCCAGTGCGCTCGACCCCGGCGGCGGTGCCACCGGTTCGCGGGTTAGATGCGGCCACAGATCGGCGATATGCCGCTCGATCGGCAGGCGCGGGCCGTGATCGGACTCGGGCACCGGCAGCAGCCCCGGCACGTCAAAATTGGCCAGCACGAACGCCTTGAGCGCCGCATCGTCCCGGAAATCGCCGCGCCGGAAATCGGCAAGGATCGCGGCATCGGCGCGCTTGGGCACCGCATCGACGAAGGTCTTGCCGTCGGGAAAGATGCGCCGCATCTGCACCGCTTCGAACAACGGCCCGAACCGGTCGGCCGGGGTCGCCACCCCCGCCGCCGGGGCCGTGACGGCGACCGGCGGTGCCTGACCGGACGCAGCGCATCCGGCCAGCAGCAACGGCAGCAACAGGCGATACCGGTGCCGCATCTCACGCCACCGTCTGTTCGATCACGCCGAAGATCGGGTGATGCCGATCATCCTCGGCCCAGATGCGGACGGTGTCGCCGGCCTTCAGGAACGGCGTCTCCGCCTTGCCGCCATGGATCGTTTCGACCGTGCGGATCTCGGCCAGACACGAATATCCGACCCCGCCCCCGGCCACCGGCTTGCCCGGTCCGCCATCGGCATCGCGGTTCGACACCGTGCCCGACCCGATGATCGTGCCGGCACCCAGCGCGCGTGTTTTCGCGGCATGGGCGATCAGTGTGCCGAAATCGAAAGTCATGTCCTCGCCCGCGTCCGCCCGCCCGAATGGCTGCCCGTTCAGGTCGACGTTCAGCTTGCGGTGCAGCTTGCCGTCCTGCCACCAATCGCCCAGCGCATCGGGGGTGACGAACACCGGCGAAAATGCCGATGCCGGCTTCGACTGGAAGAATCCGAACCCCTTGGCCAGTTCGCCCGGGATCAGCCCGCGCAGCGACACGTCGTTGGTCAGCCCGACCAGCCGCACCGCCGCCAGCGCCGCCTCGCGCGAAGCGCCCATGGCGACGTCGCCGGTGACCACCACCACCTCGCCCTCGAAATCCAGACCCCAGCCATCGTCGCCCGCCGGGATCGGGTCGCGGGGGCCGAGAAAGCCGTCCGACCCGCCCTGATACATCAGCGGATCGTGCCAGAAGCTGTCGGGCATCTCCGCCCCGCGCGCCTGCCGCACCAGCGCGACATGGTTCACATAGGCCGATCCGTCCGCCCATTGATACGCGCGCGGCAGCGGCGACGCGGCCTCGCGTTCGTGGAACCGGTCCTTGGGGATCACGTCATGGTCGAGATCGGTGGCAAGGTTGCGCAGGTCGCCCTCGACCCGGTCCCAATCGTCCAGTGCCGCCTGCAACGTCGGCACGATCGCGCTCGCATCGGCATACCAGGCAAGGTCGCTCGACACGACGACCAGCCGACCGTCCCGGCCGTGCTTGAGGCTGGCGAGTTTCATGGATGCGCTCTCCTGATCGTTGTTCTTGTGTCCCGGTTCTGCGCGCCCGCACCAGCGATGTCGAGGGCCGGGCCGCACCGTTTCTTAACCCGTTGGGCATATCAAAAGCCGGTCGCCCATTCGCAGGACCGCCGTCATGCTCCGCGCCGAAGATTTGATCCGCGAACATCTGCAACTGGCGTCGGTGGCCGCCGATCTCCTCCGCCATGCCGAGGCGCGACCGATCGATCAGGCATCGATCGCGACGACACGCTGGTCGCTCAGCCGGCAGCTGTTCGCCCATCTCGCGACCGAGGACCGCGTCCTCTACCCCATGCTCCGGCGCAGCGCGGACCGGAAAACGGCGGAACTGGCCGACCGGTTCGCCACCGAACTCGGCGGGCTGGCCGATACGTTCAAGGGCTATATGCTCGACTGGACCGCCGAACGCATCCAGCGCGACCCCGACGGCTTCGAACGCGACACCCGCATGCTGTATGCCCGGCTGGGCGAACGCATCCGGCGCGAGGAAGCCGAACTCTATCGTCACATTCCTGACACGCGATCCGTCGCCAAGGTGGACGTGGCCGCGCGAGGGGCCTAGTGCAGCGCCGATACCGACAGGCATGAGGGTTTCAGGACGTGGCGAACGTAGCGGTGATCGGCGCCCAATGGGGTGACGAGGGCAAGGGAAAGATCGTCGACTGGCTGGCGGAGCGCGCCGACATGGTCGTGCGGTTTCAGGGCGGCCATAACGCCGGCCACACGCTGGTCGTCGGCGGCACCGTCTACAAACTGTCGCTGCTCCCCTCTGGCATCGTCCGCGGCACGCCGTCGATCGTCGGCAACGGTGTCGTCCTCGATCCATGGGCGCTGAAGGCCGAAATCGAACGGCTGCGTGAACAGGGCGTCTCGGTCACCCCCGACACGTTGATGATCGCCGAGACGTGTACCCTGATCCTGCCCTTCCACCGCGACCTCGACGGCCTGCGCGAGGATGCGAGCGGGGCCGGCAAGATCGGCACCACCCGTCGCGGCATCGGCCCGGCCTATGAGGACAAGGTCGGTCGCCGTGCGATCCGCGTCTGCGACCTTGCCCATCTCGACGATCTCGAAGCGCAGCTCGACCGCCTGACCGCGCATCACGACGCGTTGCGCGCCGGCTTCGGCGAACCGCCGGTCGACCGGGCACGGCTGATCGCCGAACTGCGCGAGATCGCCGATTTCGTCCTGCCCTATGCCCAGCCGGTGTGGCGCGTGCTGGCGCAGGCGAAGGCGACCGGCAAGCGCATCCTGTTCGAAGGGGCGCAGGGCGTGCTGCTCGATATCGACCACGGCACCTATCCCTTCGTCACCTCGTCCAACACCATCGCCGGCACCGCCGCCGGCGGTTCGGGCATGGGTCCGGGCGCGGTCGGCTTCGTGCTGGGCATCGCCAAGGCCTATACGACCCGCGTCGGCTCCGGCCCGTTCCCGACCGAACTGGAGAACGAAACCGGCGAGCGGCTCGGCGTACGCGGCCATGAATTCGGCACGGTGACCGGCCGCAAGCGTCGCTGCGGCTGGTTCGACAGCGTGCTGGTACGACAGGCGGCGGCGGTCGGCGGCATCACCGGCATCGCCCTGACCAAGATCGACGTGCTCGACGGGTTCGAGGAAGTGGCGATCTGCACCGGCTATCGGCTGGGCGATCAGGTGCTCGACTATTTCCCGCCGCACGCCGCCGATCAGGCGAAGGTGGAGCCGGTCTACGAAACCATGCCCGGCTGGTCGGAATCGACCGCCGGCGCGCGCAGCTGGGCCGAACTGCCGGCACAGGCGATCAAATATATCCGCCGGATCGAGGAGTTGATCCAGTGCCCGGTGACGCTGGTATCGACCAGCCCGGAACGCGACGACACGATCCTCGTGCGCGATCCGTTCGCCGACTGACGCCTTCGCCGTTACCCACCCACGCCCGCTCGGTTCGAGCAGCTTCGAGCGAAGTCGAGAAGCGTCCGTCGAGAACGCCTTGTGTGGCGTAACCCCTTCCCGACTTCGGTTCTCGACCGGCTCGAAGCCAACGGGGCAGGCTGGCGGGGCATGAGACAGCAAAAGGCCCGCCCGGATCACCCCGGACGGGCCTTTTCGCCAAATCAGCCGATCAGCGCGGCTTGCGTACCTTGCCCGGCGGCTTGGTCGTCGTTGCATCACCCGTGCTCGGCGACATGGTGTCGTCGGTCGTGGCGGTGGTGCCCGTCGTCGTGCCATCGGTCGTCGTTTCACCCGGCCCAGTCGGATCGGTAGGTACCGGGTTGGTCGGACCGGTCGTCTGCGGCATCGGCTGGGTCGGGCGCGCCGGGTCGACCGTGCCGGGTACGCTGTTCGGCGACGTCGGTTGGGTCTGGGTCGTCGGCACCTGCGCGACGGCGGCGGTGGCCCCGCCCAGGATCAGCAGGCTCGCGAAAATGGTCTTGCGCATCGAGTGTCTCCTTGCATCAAGCAGGGGACTCAAGTCGCGAACGGCCCGAAGGGTCCATCCGCTTCACTCAACCCATCGTAAAATATGGTCATTCCTGCGCCGGACCGTGGCTCAGCGGCGATCGGCCATCAGCCGACCTGCCCGCGGTGCCGCAGTTTCTGATCGGCCAGCACCAGCGCGACCATCGCCTCGACCACCGGTACGCCGCGAATGCCGACACAGGGATCATGCCGTCCCTTGGTCGCGATCGTTGCCGCCTGCCCATCGGGGCCGATCGTCTCGACGGGCGTCAGGATCGAACTGGTCGGCTTGAACGCGACCCGCAACGTCACCGGCTGTCCGGTCGAAATGCCGCCAGCGATGCCGCCGGCATGGTTGGCAAGGAACGCCGGCCCGCCCTCGCCCGGCCGCATCGGATCGGCATTGGCCTCGCCCGACAGCGCGGCCGCCGAGAAGCCGTCGCCAATCTCCACGCCCTTGACCGCATTGATCGACATGGCCGCGCTCGCCAGTTCGGCATCCAGCTTGGCATAGAGCGGCGCGCCCCAGCCTGCCGACACGCCCTCGGCACGACAGGCGACGACCGCACCCAGCGACGACCCGGCCTTGCGCGCGCCGTCGACCAGCGCCTCCCAGCGCAACGCCGCCGCCGCATCGGGACAGAAAAACGGGTTGCGGCCGATCTCGGCCACATCGAACGCCGCCGGGTCGATCGCATCGCCGCCGATCGATTCGACCCATGCGGTGATCGTCACTTCGGGGATGACCAGCCGCGCCACCGCACCCGCCGCGACCCGCGCCGCCGTCTCGCGCGCCGACGACCGCCCGCCGCCGCGATAGTCGCGAAAGCCGTATTTGGCGTCATAGGCATAATCGGCATGACCGGGGCGATACGCCTTGGCGACGTCCGAATAATCCTTCGATCGCTGGTCGACATTCTCGATCATCAGGCTGATCGGCGTCCCCGTCGTCCGCCCCTCGAACACCCCCGACAGGATTCGCACCGCATCCGGCTCGCGCCGCTGGGTGGTGAAGCGGCTGGTGCCCGGCCGCCGCGCGTCGAGGAACGGCTGGATATCCGCCTCGCTCAGGCGCAGTCCCGGCGGACATCCGTCGACGACCGCACCCAGCGCCGGGCCATGGCTTTCGCCCCATGTCGTGAAGCGGAACAGATGACCGAAGCTGTTGTGGCTCATGCGTCTTCCCCCAACGCCGCAAAGGCACGGGCATGGGTCGCCGCGCCGGGTGTGTGGACGCACGGTCCGTCGTTCAGGCGGATGCCCAGAAAATTCTCACCGGCATAAGGGCTGTCGAACCCGCGCGCCGTTGCCGCATCGAACCCGAAGCGGCCATAATAATCCGGATCGCCGAGCACGAATGCCAGCTCGACCCCGGCGCTGCGCAGATGGGCAATGGCGGCGGCGACCAGTGCCTCGCCGACCCCCTGCCCCCGCGCCGCACGCACCACGGCCAGCGGTGCGATCGCCACCGCAGCGACCTCGCGCGTGTCGGCGGCCACCTGCATCCGGCTGGCGGCGATCATGCCGACCACCGCGTCGTCATCCTCGGCGACCAGCACCAGCACCAGATCGCCGTCGATCGCCAGTTGCTGGACCAGCCGCGCCTCTTCGTCGCGCGGGAAACAGGTGCGCAGCAGCGCATCGACCACCGGTGCGTCGGCCCCGGTCGCCGCGCGGATCACCGCCGGATGCTTCATCCGCCGTATTTTCCGGTCGGACATGCCGCCTTCGCCAGCTCCTCGCCGATCGTTTCCGGCGCGATCGGCCGATGGCGGTAGCGATTTGCAGCTTCGTTGGTGCTGTCGACGACATTGCCTTGCGGATCGTAATCGATATTCGCGAGCACCTGATAAGTGGCCGCAGCGCAGTCGATGGCGAAACGCCGTTTCGACGATCGGACCCGTACCGTTCGATCGGCGCTATAGTCCGCCGTCGCCCAGAAAACGGGATTCATTTCCCCTTCGTTAGCGAGATCATTGGCCCTGACGGACCAGATAGCGCCGGTATCTGCCGTCGCCACCTTGCGCCACGGATTGTCGTCCTGCGCCACCATGAGCATCGTTAACACCGTCAATGCGGTCGTCACCATCGAACAGCCCCCCGTTGACCTACCTTACCTCACGCCAGCGCGATGTCGGGGGCGTCCTCGGCCTTCATGCCGATGACGTTATACCCGGCGTCGACGTGATGGATCTCACCGGTGACGCCGCTCGCCAGATCGCTCAACAGATACAGCCCCGCCCCGCCGACGTCGTCGATCGTGACGTTGCGGCGCAGCGGCGAGTTCAGCTCGTTCCACTTCAGGATATAGCGGAAATCGCCGATGCCGCTCGCGGCCAGCGTCTTGATCGGCCCGGCGGAAATGGCGTTCACCCGGATATTCTCCGGCCCCATGTCCATCGCCAGATATTTGACCGACATGTCCAGCGCCGCCTTGGCCACGCCCATGACGTTGTAATGCGGCACGACCTTTTCCGACCCGTAATAGGTCAGCGTCAGCAGCGATCCGCCATTGGGCATCAGCGCCCGCGCGCGCTTGGCGACGGCGGTGAACGAATAGACGCTGATGTTCATCGTCATCAGGAAATTGTCGAGGCTGGTGTCGTAATAATGACCGCGCAGCTCGTTCTTGTCCGAAAAGCCGATGGCGTGAACGACGAAGTCGATCGTCGGCCAGCGCGCGGCGATCGTGTCGAACGCCGCGTCGAGCGCGCCCATATCAGCTACGTCGCATTCGATCAGGAAGTCGGAACCCAGTTCGCCCGCCAGCGGACGGACGCGTCGTTCCAGCGCCTCGCCCTGGTAGGTGAAGGCCAGTTCCGCGCCCTGCGCGGCAAGCTGCTTGGCGATGCCCCAGGCCAGCGACCGATCATTGGCGAGTCCCATGATGACCCCGCGCTTGCCCTGCATCAAACCGTTCACGCGACTTTCCCTTTTTCGTCTGTAGCCGCATCCTCTAGCGCAGGGTCGGGCGTTTCCGCCAGCGCCGCGTTCAATTCGCCGCCGATCACCACGCCAAGTCCGACGATGTAGAAGAAAAACAGCGCGATCATGACCCCGGCAAGGCTGCCATAGGTGCGGTCATATCCGCCCAGCGCGTCGATCGCCAGCGGCAGCAGCTGCGTCGTGCCGATCCACACCGTCGCCGTCGCCACCGCCCCCGGCCATTTCGGGCAATTCGACGTCCGGTATTTCTTGGGGCTGAGCGAATAGAACAATGTGTAGAGTGCCACGAACAGCGCCAGTGCCGGAAACAGCTTCGCGATCGACAGATAGGCCGCATAGGGCTGCAGGAACGGCAGCACGCGGTAGATCAACTGCTCGACGCCGACCAGCACGACCTGAAGGCTGAACGCGATCATCAGCATCAGCACCGACCCGACGATCAGCCCGATCGATCCCAGCCGATATTCCCAGAAGGGCCGCGAAAACGGGATGCCATAGGCCTGCCGCAGGATCGACCGCACCGTTTCGATGAAGCCCGTCGTCGTCCACAGCCCGACCAGCGCGCCCAACCACAGCAGCGATCCCGACCGTGCCTGCAACACGTCGAGAATCGGCTGTTCCAGCACCACCGCCACGTCGCGTGGCACGGTTTCGAGGAACGCGGTGACCGCATGGATGCTGTCGCCGCTGCGCCCGACCGCGCGCGCGATCGCCGCGGCGACGATGAAGAACGGGAACAGCGTCAGCAGCGAGAGATAGGCGAGATTGCCGGCATGGGTGAAGCCGTCGTTGAACGTCCCGATCGCGACACGCTTCACCACCTCGATCGCCCGTGCCGAGGGGCGCAGACGCGACAGGGCGGGTCGGCCCCGATGGCGGCGTACCTCGGGACTTTCCGGGGACGGCTGATTCATGCAATGCGCTCCGGCCGGATCAGGACCGCATCAAACGCCGAAGCGTGCGCGCGGGTCCGTCGTCCGCCCGTCCCAATCCTCGACGAACGCCGTCAGCGCGGCGTCGTCGGCGGGCAGATCGACCATCAGCGTCACCAGCTGATCGCCCCTCGTCCCGTCCTTGCGGTGGAAACCGCGCCCTTTCAGCCGCAGCGTCTTGCCCGAGGTCGCGCCCTTGGGCACGCTCAGCATCACCGCGCCCTCGACGGTCGGCACGCGCACCTTTGCCCCCAGCACCGCCTCGGCCAGATTGACCGGCAGGTCGATGCGGATATCGTCGCCGTCGCGGGTATAGAAACGATGCGGTTCGACCTCGATCGTGACGATCGCGTCGCCCGGCCCGCCCGGCCCCGGATCGCCCTTGCCGCTCAACCGCATCTGCGTGCCGCCATCGACCCCGGCGGGCAGTTTCAGGTCGATCGTCTTGCCATCGGCCAGCGTGATACGCTGCGGGCTGAGTGTCGCCGCATCCTCGAACGGCACCTTCAGCTTGTAGGCGACGTTGCCGCCCTTGGGCTGGGGACGCCGGCCGAAGCCGCTCGCAAAGCCGCCATTGTTGCTGCGCCCGCCGAACAGCCCCTCGAAAATATCCGAAAAGTCGCCGCCCTGCGCATCATTGCCCATGTCGAAACCGCCGCGACCGCCCGGCCCGGCCCGGAAACCGCCCGGAAAGCCACCAGCCCCGCCGCCGCCCGCCCCATGGCCGAACGGCGACGCCGGATTGCCGTCGCCATCGATCTCCCCCCGGTCGAAGCGCGCGCGCTTGTCCTTGTCGTTCAGCAGGTCATAGGCCTGCGTGACCTTCGAGAACCGATCGGACGCGGCCTTATTGTCCTTGTTCCGGTCGGGGTGCAGCTCCTTGGCGAGCTTGCGATACGCTTTCTTGATATCCGTCTCGGTCGCATCGCGCGCTACACCAAGCGTTGCATAGGGATCAGCCATGGTCCGGTAGCTAGGGCGCTACGCGGCGCTCGGCAATGGTCCAAACCCGCGAAACGGAAGCAAAACGACCCCCGGTTCAACGTCGGTTCACGCACGCGGCGGCACCGGGAGCCCCTGGCTGCGTTGGCAGCGCGATCTTCCCCAGGAGAACCGGCCCATGATCCATGCCCCGATGTCCCGTCGCCGCATCCTCGGCGCGACCGCGCTGATGCTGCCGGTCGCCATTCTCGGCGGCTGCGCCACCCCGCTGGGCAGCTATGGCGTCGAGGAGGGCGTGCGGCGGTTGCTGACGCTGTCGAGCCAGCGCGCGTTCGAACGGCTGATCCGCCCCGGCGGCTTTTACGACGATCAGCTGACGCGGCTGACGCTGCCGGAAACCGCCGGGCAGAACAACGTGCTGGCGGCGGTGCTGCGGACCAATGCGGTGCGCTCGCGGGTCGCACTGGCGCTGAACGATATCGCGGTCGATGCCGCCGATCGCGCGACGCCGGTCGTGCTGGACTCGATCCGCGGCCTGACGCTGGCCGATGCGGTGGCGGTGCTGCGCGGTGGGCCGACCGCCGCCACCGACCTGCTGGCACGATCGGCGCGGGGCGCGGTGATCGACGCGATGTTCCCCGAATTTTCGCACGGCCTTCGCTCCGATACCGCCGAGATCCTGTCGGCGATCGTCGCGGCGCAGACCGGCATCGATTACGGCGCGTTGGCGCGCAGCGCCGCCGATCAGGCCGGCAACGCCATCTTCCGCGCGATCGGCCGCGAAGAGGCGGCGATCCGTTCCGATCCGCGCCGGACTGGCGATCCGGTACTGACCGCGCTGTTGCTAGGCACGCGCTGACGCTTGGCAAGGGCCGCGGGCGGGCGGATAAGCGCGCGATGACCACGCCCGCCCCCGCCCCGCCCGCCACCGAATTCGATGTCGTGATCGTCGGGGCCGGGCTGTCGGGCATCGATGCCGCCTATCACCTGCAAACGCGCTGCCCCGACCTGCGCTACGCCATTTTCGAGGCGCGGGGGGCGATCGGCGGGACATGGGACCTGTTCCGCTATCCGGGCGTCCGGTCGGATTCGGACATGCACACGCTGGGCTTTCCGTTCCGGCCGTGGCGCGACCGCAAGACGATCGCCGCCGGCAACGATATCCGCGAGTATATCGAGGATACGGCGAAACTGTTCGGCATCGACCGGCATATCCGGTTCGACCACCGCATCGTCGCGGCGGAGTGGTCGTCGGCGGATGCGCGCTGGACGCTGCGCTGCCGGGCCGAGGGCGGCGACCATCTCGTCCACTGCCGGTTCCTGTTCATGGGGTCGGGCTATTACGACTATGCCAGCGGCCATGCCCCGCAGTTCGACGGGCAGGAAAACTTTGCCGGGCGGATCGTCCACCCGCAGCAATGGCCCGCCGATCTGGCGGTATCGGGCAAGCGGATCGCGGTGATCGGCAGCGGTGCCACGGCGGTGACGCTGGTGCCCGCGCTCGCCGAACGGGGGGCACAGGTGACGATGGTCCAGCGATCGCCAAGCTATATCGTCGCGCATCCGTCGCTGGATGCGCTCGCCGACCGGCTGTATCGTTGGCTGCCGGTCGCGGCGGCGGGGCGGCTGGCACGGTGGAAGAATGTCGCGATGGGGCTGGCCGCGTTCCAGTTTTCGCGCGCCTGGCCCAAGCGGATGCGGGCGTTCATCCTGAAGGGCACGCACGCCGCGCTGCCGCAGATGGCGGACGTCGACCGGCATTTCACCCCGAGCTACGACCCGTGGGACCAGCGGCTGTGCCTCGTGCCCGATGCCGATCTGTTCCGGGTGCTGAACGACGGGTCGGCAGCGATCGTCACCGACACCATCCGGCGTTTCACGCCCGAGGGGGTGGAACTGGAATCGGGTGCGCAGGTTGCGGCGGACGTGATCGTCACCGCGACGGGGCTGAAACTGCACCTGATGGGCGGGGTCGCCATCACGGTAGATGGCGTGCCGTTCGCGGCGCAGGACCAGATAATCTACCGCGGGATGATGGTGTCGGGCGTGCCGAATCTGGTGTTCGCGATGGGCTATACCAACGCGTCGTGGACGTTGAAGATCGATCTCGTCTCGCGGCGCATGTGCCGGGTGCTCGACCACATGCGGCGGCGGGGCTATGCCTATTGCGTGCCCGCCGCGCCCGGCGCGGCGATCGAACGGCGGCCGCTGCTCGACTTCAGTTCGGGCTATGTCCAGCGGGCAGAGGCGCAGCTGCCGGGACAGGGATCGCGCAGCCCGTGGCGGTTGCGGCAGAATTATTTCCTCGATTACGCGGCGTTCCGGTTCGGACGGCTGGAGGATGGCGTGTTGCAGTTCCGGAAAGCGACGAATCACGACCGGGACCGGAAGGCGGCGGAGTAGAATCCGTCCGGAAACCCGCGAACAAGCGCGTTTCCGAACAGCGTCTCAGGACCGATCGACCTTCACCGAAACCCACGGAATTTCGTCACTCCTGCGCAGGCGGGAATCCATCGACGCCGACGGTTCGGCTGGATCCGCGACGCTGGCGTATAGGGACTGCCGCCTGCGCAGGAGCGACGGAAGGGGAAAGAACGCCATTCCTGCGCCCAGCGAACTGAATGTCGATTGGCCCTAAAGAACGGCCGCCTGTTCGAGCGCGGTCACGTCGCGGTCGTCGGCCAGCTCGATCCGGTCACGACCCGCGCGTTTCGCGCGGTACATGGCAAGGTCGGCGCGGTGCAGCACGGCGGCGGGCAGTTCGTCGCCGGTCGCCGCCGCGACCCCGCCGCTGATCGTCACGCGGATCTCCACGCCGTCCACCTCGATCACCGCGCGCGCCACCGCCTGTCGCAGCCGTTCGGTGATCGTCGCCGCATCGCCAAGGCCGCTGTCGGCGAACAGGATCGCCAGTTCCTCGCCGCCATAGCGCGCGACGCAGTCGACCGCGCGGACCCCGCCGGCGACCCGCGCCGCAACCGCCTGTACCACGATGTCGCCGGTATGATGGCCATAGCCGTCGTTGACGCGTTTGAAATGATCGATGTCGAGCATCGCCACGGCATAGCCGCCGCCGCTGCGCATCGCCGTCTCGCGCGCCGCCTCCAGCCGGGCGAGCAGCGTGCGGCGGTTGGCAAGTCCGGTCAGCGGATCGGTGCTGGCCAGCTGCGACAGGGTGACGTTGGCCGATCGCAGTTCGCCGGTACGCTGTTCGACCATCCGTTCGAGCGCGCGGGTCCGCTGGCGCAGGACCATCGTGCGGACATGGACGATGCCGAACACCCCGGCCAGCCCGACGATCGCCATCGCCAGCCGCACGAACCATAATTCATGCCACGCGCGCGCGACGATCAGGTCGACCGACGTCGTGACCGTGCGCGGATGGACGCCGGGAATCTGTGCCTGCAACTGCAACACGTAATCGCCGCCGGGCAGGTTGGTGTAGATCGCGGTCGCCGGGACCGAGTCGGGCAGGTCGACCCAGTCGGTATCGAATCCATGCAACCGGTACCGGTAATGTACCTCCTGCGGCGCGGCATAATCGGTCAGGGCAAAGGCGACGCGCAGCGCATGGCCATCGCTGCGGATCGCCTGCTGCCCGGGAAACGGGTTGAACGGCAGCGTGTGGCCGTCCTGTTCGATATCGGTCGGGGCCAGCGTCGGCGATCGGCCGGACTGCGCGGCCAGCATCCGGTCGGGCCGCAGCACCAGCAAGCCGCCGGTCCCGCCGAACAGCAGGTCGCCATCGCGCGTCATCGCCGCGACGCGCTGGTTATACGCGTCGGAGGGGAGACCATCGCGCCGGCTGACCACGCGCACCCGTCGCCCCTGTGGATCGAGCACCGAAATGCCGGTGGCCCCCGTCGTCCACACCCGGCCGCGCCGGTCGGGCAGGACCGCCGCGACATTGTCGTTGGCCAGTCCCTGCGCCTCGGTGATCGCCCGGAAGCGCAGGCCGCCCGGCGTCGCCGTGCCGCGCGCGACCCCGCCATAGGTGCCGACCCATAACGCGCCGCCCGACGGCACGATCGACCCGGTATAGTTTTGCGGCAGGCTGGCCGGATCGGCCGGATCGTTGCGATAGACGACGAAGCGCCCGGTCGCCGGATCGAACCGGTTGAGCCCGCCGGGCGTCGCGATCCATGGCCGGCCGTCGCCCGGATCGACGATGTTGATGACTTCGTTGTTGGCGATCGTGGTCGGATCGCCATCGGCGTGACGATATTGGCGCAGTTGCCGGGTACGCGCCTGCCAGACGAACAGCCCCTTATAGGTGCCGATCAGCAGCAGATCGCCCGACCGCGCCAGCGAGATCACCGGCAGGTCGTCGGGCAGCGGCACCGCGACCGGTCGGGGCGTCAGCGTCGCCGGATCGATGGCGACGATGCCGCGCGCCCCGACCAGCACCGTCCCGTCGGGCAGTTCGAGAAACGCCTTCACATCCTGTCCCGACTGTTCGCCGGACAGGCGCAGATGGCGGACGGTCCCGTCGGCACGATCGATCCGGTCGATCATCCCGTTGTTGAGGCCGATCCAGATCCGGTCGTGGCTGTCGACCATCAGCCCGCGCACGTTGCGATCGGCCAGCGACCGGCGGGGATCGGGCATGGCGTTGGTCACGGTAAAGATCGAATCGAGTGTCGGGTCGGTATGCGACGCGCCGACGTCGGTCGCCGCCCATAACCGGCCGGTCCGGTCGATCGTCACGTCGCGCACCGTGTCGCCGCCCAGCGACGCGGGATTGGCGGGGATATTGCGCATCGCGCTGACGGTGAACGGGCCGCGCGTCGAAATGCGCAGCAGTCCCATGCCATCGGTCGCGGCCCACAGCGTCCCGTCCGGCTCGGTCGCAAAGGCGCGGATGGTCCGGTGGCCGATCAGCGGCGCGTCGCCCGACAGCAGGCGCGGCTGCACGAAGCGGCCATCGCTCAATTGCACGAAGATGCCGTGCGCGCCGGTACCGATCCAAAGGCGGCCGAATCGCCCGCGCTGGATCGCCCAGACATCGCCGATCTCCGGCGTGGCGACCCGGGAAAAGGCGCGGTCCTGCGGCCGGCGGACGAACAGCCCCTTGTCCCCGCCGGCAAAGATGGTGCCGTCGGCGTCGCGGAAGACGGCAAAGGCACCGCCGGCCAGATCGCTGCCGGGCTCGATCAGCGACACGACCCGGTTATGCCGCGCGTCATAGCGGAACACGCCATGGTCCGATGCGATCAGCGCCCCGTCCTGGCCATCGGACGCCAGCGCGAGGATGCGGGTGCCGATGCCGACCCCCGCCGCCCCCTGCAACGCGACGAACGCGTTCGAGACGGGATCGAAGCGGACCGCGCCGCCGACATTGGTACCGACCAGCATCCCGCCATTCGACAGCGGCAGAAGTGCCCGGATATAATTGTCGGGCAGGCTCGTCCGATCGCGCGATACCTGTCGAAAGACCTTCAGCCGTTGCCCGTCATACCGGGCAAGCCCGCCGCGCGAACCGATCCACATCAGCCCGTCGCTGCCCTGCACGATCGCGGTCGTGGTGGCGTGCGGCAGTCCGGACGTGGCATCGAGCGTCAGGAACCGCGCGGTGCGCCAGCCCTCCCACGCATCCGCCGGCGCGGCCGCCGATACCGGCCGGGCCACGCCAAACGCCACGAGAAGCAAAATAAGAAGGAAAAAATGCCGCATCAGGGTTCCTGTGCGTCTTCTTATCCGTGCTTGCTTGCGACCTGCTTAACGCGTCCATACTTAATGAAATTATACGGTAAACCATTCCGCCCGCGTTGCCCGGGCGGGGCAGCGCGGCCACCCCGAGCGCCGCATACCGGCGATCGGGGTGGCTGCCTCAGCGCGTTTGCATGCGGATACCGACGCGGAAACGGCGGCCCAGCAGGTCCGAATAGGTCGGGTTCGCCGCCAGTCCGGTCTCCGGCAGCAGCAGCGGCCAGCGATCGAACAAATTGGTCACGTTGACGAAGAACTGCGCCTCCGCCCCGTCGAAGCGAACCTTCTGGGTGAGGTTCAGGTCGGCATAGAAGGTGCCCGAGACGCGGTTGTTGTCATAGGTGAAGAAATTGGCATCGTTCGGCGGGCAGGCGGTCGAACATTCGATGCCGTTCGCGGCATAGCGTCCCGCGCTCACCCCACGACCGACCGCGGTGATCGAGAAGTCGGGCGTGTCATAGGCGGCACTGACGCGGTAAATCCATGTGGGCGTGCTCGACTGGCCGCCATTCACACCGACCGAATTCAGCACCACCGTTCCCGGCACGCCGTTGTTGAGCAGATTGTCGATATAGCGCGTGGCGATACCGCGCACGGTGAAACTGCCCGCCGCCTTGGCGAACAGCGTATCGAGGGCGAGGCGATAGGACGCATCGATATCGACCCCCTTCACCAGCTGGCTCGCGGCGTTGAACGGCTGGCTGCGGATCAGCAGATAGGGCTGCGCCGGATTCTGCGTCCGGACCGGATCGACCGAGATCGCGTCGCAGAACGACTGCTGGTCCTGCAGATAGCACAGGTCCGCGATCTGTTGCGCGCTGAACGTCGTGATCGCCTGCTTCACATCGATGCGGAAATAATCGACCGACAGGTTGAAGCCCGGCAGGAACCGCGGCGCGACGACGACGCCCGCGTTCCATGAGTCCGCCTTTTCGGGACCAAGCGCACGATTGCCGGTGACGAAACCCGAATAGCTGAACGTCGCCGGCCCATTGGCACCGTCTGCGGTGTAGATCGGGTTGCGGATCGCATCGCTGTTGGCCGACCCGCCCTGGAACAGGTCGTTGAGGTTTGGTGCGCGGATGTCGCGCGAGCGGGTGGCGCGGAACCGGATGTCCTCGATCGGCTGCCATGTCGCGCCCGCCTTCCACGTCGTGACATAGCCGGCGGTCGAATAGCGCGTCGCGCGGGCGGCACCGTTGAATTCCAGCCCCATGCCGAGCGGGACGACCGTTTCGACATAGGCTTCCTTCACGTCATATTCGCCATTGGTCGGCAGGTAGTTGCCGACCGACCAGCGGTTCGACGTGATCGGGCGGCCATTGGCGTCGGTCGAGGAAACCGGCTGGAACTCGGCCGGTACCGATCCGCGAATCTTCTCCTTGCGATATTCCGCGCCCAGCGCGACGCTGACGTCACCCGCCCACGTCGCGAACGGCGTGACCGAGACGTTGAAGGCGGCGTTATATTGCTCGATCAGCTCGTCGCGATACGGATTACCGAGGATATAGGCGAAGGCGGCGGGGTTCGCGACGCCGACGCCCAGCCGGTTCAGCGGTACGCAGGCCGGGTCGTTGTTGTTCGGGTTGGTGTCGACGTTGATGAGGCACTGGATCGACCCAGCGGCATAGCCGGCGGCATTGCCAGCGGGCGCGAAGACGGCGGCGGTCGCGTTGTTCATCGCCGCGTTGTTCATGATGTTGCGCAGCTGCGAATGCTGGTCGGTGCGGCCATATTGGCCATAGATGTTCCACGTCGCCCGCTTGCCGAACACTTCGGTCGAACCCTCCGCCCCGATCGCGTAGCGTTGCACTTCCCGCTCGTTGTCGACGGCGCGGAACGGCAGGTCGGCGGCGGTCGTCGCCAGCGTGACGCCGGTGACACCAGTCAGCGCCGCACGCCCGAGCGCATTGTAGAGGAACGCGTTGCAGGTGAGCGGCGCGGTGGCCGACGTCGCCGCCGCCGCGCAACCATTGGCGTTGAGGGCGACGCCGGTCGACAGGTTCGGCCCGGCGTTGAAGAAGATCTTCTGCTGGTTGTATGCCCCTTCCGCGAACAGCTCGACGCCGTCGGCGACTTCGTAGCTCAATCGCCCGAACACGCCGTGGCGGTCGTCGCGCGGGTCGAGGCCGATGCGGCGGCCCGAATCATTGACCTGCCACGACCCCCCTTGCGTCAACGTCGGCGGGGCACTGCCCGTCGCCGAGGGGAAGGTCAGCGCGCCATATTGATAGCGCAGGACCTGCCCGCCATCGCCGAAGTACAGGCCGCGCAGGCTGTTGGCGGTGGTGCCCGCCGACGCGGTGATGAGGCCGCCCGGCGTCGAGTTGGCAGCACCGACCTGACGGCGGATCAGGTAACGCGGCGTCGTGCTGGTGGTGGTCCAGGCGGGGTCCTGGATGCGGACATAGCCGGTCGCGTTCCAGTCGCGATCGACCTGAAAGATGCCGTCGCGGTGCGCGACCTCGCCGCTGAGCAACAAATGCCCGCGCCCCTCGCCGAACGACCAGCCGCCCGCGACGCTGATCGAATAATTGCCGCCGTCGCCCTTGTCGGTGATGCCGCTGTCGATCGCGACCTTCAGGCCGGTATAGTCCTTGTCGAGCACATAGTTGACGACGCCCGCGACCGCGTCGGAGCCATAGGCCGACGACGCGCCGCCGGTGACGACCTCGACGCTTTTCACCAGCGCCTGCGGGATGGTGTTGACGTCGACCAGTCCGGTCACGGTCGAGCCGACCGACCGACGTCCGTCGAGCAGCACCAGCGTCCGCTCCGACCCCAGGTTGCGCAGGTTCATGGTGTTGATGCCCGCCTGCCCGCTCGACAGGTTCAGCCGCGAGTTCGCCGGCGTGAAGCCGCCCGCCAGCGCCGGCAGCTGGTTCACGAAATCGGCGATGTTGTTCGACGGCGAACCGTTCTGGATGTCCTGCTGCGTCAACACGGTCAGCGGGGTCGGTGCCTGAAACCCGTCGCGGACGACGCGCGATCCGGTGACCAGAATGTCGGGACCGCCCTCCACCTGCGGTCCGGCAGGGGCCTGCTCGACCGCGACCGGATCGGCGCTTTGCGCAAAGGCCGGCGCGGCGACGCACAGCGCGACCAGGCTGGAGGCGCGGGCAAGGGCAGGCAGATACCGCCGAAAGTGCATCGAAGTCGTCATAATGGCCCCCTATGGCCCCGGTTCGGGCCGATACATTGACATTGCGCTTTCCTGCGGCATCCGCCGACCCGGTCGTTCGCGCGCCGGTCGTGTCGGATAGCGACGAAGCTGCGCGTCGGCAGGGATGCGCGTCAAGCGAGACGTGATGCTATCGCTTCAGCAGGGCATAGACGAGTGTTATGGTTTGGTGACCGACTTCCGCTTTGTCACCCTGGGAATGACCCGGGTCCCGCTTTCCTCGCGAGAAAAAGAAGCGGGACCCCGGATCGAGTCCGGGGTGACGTTGTGGTGATTGGCTTGCCCACTGCCGATATCCTTGGGGAGTATGCGAGCGGCGTGCCGCTGCCATAAACGCGCCCTATGGGCCGGGACGTGCTTGTCATACCCGGAGCGGCGGGGGCTGGCATAGGATCGACGAGCTGCTCTCTTCCCGATTAAGGATTCCGCCGCGAAACGGACGTCATGACGCGCAACCATGCCGTACCCCCGCGCAGGCGGGGGTCCAGAGCCAAGCAGAACAGCGGCTTGTGGCAGTAACCCTGGCCCCCCGCCTGCGCGGGGGTACGATCATGCGGACGTTCGCCGAACGATCCTGACACGGAAGGGGAGCGGAGAATGCAACGCAAGGGACGCCGATGATGCACCGCCGAGCCTTTCTGACCGGATCGGCCGCCGCACTGGCGCTGACCCCGTTCGCGCTGGAGGCGCGCGGCTTCGCCCCGCGCGGCGACACGCTCACCGCACCGATCGAGATCGTCGACGACGTCCATGGCGTGCCGCATATCCGCGCCGCGTCGATCCCCGACGCCTTCTACGGACAGGGCTATGTCGTCGCGCGCGACCGGCTGTTCCAGATCGACCTGGCGCACCGCCGCGAACTGGGCCGGCTGGCCGAGGCGTTCGGCGAGGATTTCGCGAGGCACGACGCGACCGCGCGGCTGTTCCACTATCGCGGCGACCTGACCGCCGAACTGCGCCGCGTGCCCGGCGACGTGCTGGCCTGCGCCCGCGCCTATATCGCCGGGATCAACGCCCGCATCGACGAGGTGCTGGCCGATCGCACGCTGCTGCCGCAGGAATATGCGATCCTCGGCGTGACCCCGATCAAATGGGCGATCGAGGATATGGTGCTGGCGCGCGGCAGCGCGATCGGCAACGCCGATGACGAGGTCCGCCGCGCACAGCTGGCGGCGATCGGGCTGCTCGACCTCGACGCGATCGTCGCACCGTTGCGCCCCGCGTGGCGGATGACCGTCCCCGCCGGGCTGGACGTGACCGCCGTGTCGCCCGCCGATCTCGGCGTGTTGCGACAGGGCGGCCTGCCCTTCGGTCCCGATACCCCGGTCAACGATCCCGCCGAAGGTACGGCAGAGCGCGCCAATGCCGGCAGCAATGCGTGGACGGTGGCGGGCAGCCGTACCGCGACCGGACGCCCGATCCTCGCCAACGATCCGCATCTGGGCATTGGCGGGTTCGGCCCGCGCCATGTCGTGCATCTCAGCGCACCGGGACTGGACGTGATCGGCGGCGGCGCGCCGGGCCTGCCGGGGATCATGCAGGGCCATACCGATCGCTTCGCGTTCGGCCGGACCAATTTCCATATCGATCAGCAGGACCTGTTCATCCTCGACCTCGATCCCGCCGATCCCGAACGCTATCGCCATGCCGGCGGGTGGAAACGGTTCGAGCGGGTCGAGGTGGCGATCCCGGTCAAGGGTAGCGCCCCCTATGTCGCGACGCTGCGCTATTCGGTGCAGGGACCGGTGGTGATGCACGATCCGGCGAAGCGGCGGGCGAGCGTGCTGGCGTCGATCGCGATGCTGCCGGGCGGCGGCGGATCGTTCGCGATGATCGCGATGAACCTCGCCCGCGACTGGGCATCGCTGCGCAAGGCGTTCCGCCTGCATCCCTCGCCGACCAATTTTCACTATGCCGATATCGACGGCAATACCGGATGGCAGGTGATCGGCTTCGCGCCGGTGCGCAAACAGGGCGACGGACTGCTGCCGGTGCCGGGCGACGGACGGTTCGACTGGACCGGCATGACCGATTTCACCGCGCTGCCCAACGAATACAACCCGGCCAAGGGCTGGTTCGCCTCGGCCAACCAGAACAACCTGCCGGCAAACTGGCCGCGCGACCGCATCCCCGCCTTCTCGTTCCGCGCGCCCTATCGATACGAACGGATTGCGAGCGTGCTGGCGGCGCAGCCGAAGCACAGCCTTGCCGATAGCGTCGCGCTGCAATTCGACACGCTGTCGACCCCCGCGCGACAGTTGGTGGCGTTGCTGCCCGCCGGCCCCTCGCCCGCCGGCGATATGCTGCGCCGCTGGGACGGGCGGCTGGCGGCGGACAGCGGTCCGGCGGCGCTGTTCGAAATCCTGTGGCGCGACCTGTCGCAGCGAATGCTGGCGACGATCGTCCCCGCCCGGGCCAAGGCGCTGGTGACCGAGATCGATCCGTCGGTGCTGCTGGACTTGCTGCCCCGACATCCGACGATCGTGCGCGATGCGCTGGCGTCGTCTTGGGCGACGGCGCAGGGCTTGCTCGGTCCCGATCCGGTGACATGGCGCTGGGGGCGGTTGCATCAGGTCCGCATCGCGCATCCGCTGTCGCGCATTCCCGCCATCGCCGCCGCCTTTCCCCCGATCGAGGGCAGCGGATCGGGCGGCGACAGCTTCACCGTCATGGCCCGCTGGCTGGGCGACGGCCCTGGCTGGCGCGTCGGCGGCGGGGCGAGCTATATGCAGGTCATCGATGTCGGCGCGTGGGACAATTCGCTGTTCCTGAACCTGCCCGGCCAGTCGAACGACCCGCGCTCGCCTTATTATCGCGACCAATATGCGCCGTGGATCGAAGGGCGGACGCTGCCGCTGCTGTTCAGTCGTGCCGCGGTCGATGGCAAGGTCGCGCGCCGGATGACGTTGAAGGGGAAAAGCCGATGACCCGCCCGCTGCCGATCGCACTGTGCGCGCTGCTGATCGGGGCCGCGCCGGGTGCCGATATCGTGATCCGGGGCGGCACCATCCATGACGGCAGCGGCGGCCGGCCGATCACCGGCGATGTCGAGATCAAGGGCGACCGCATCGTCTATGTCGGGCGCTCGCGGGGCACGCGGGCGGCGCAGATCGTCGACGCGCGCGGGGCGATCGTCGCGCCGGGCTTCATCGACGCGCATACCCATCCCGACAGCTATATCCGGTCGCCCGACGCGACCGCGCGACTGAACCTGCCATGGCTGGCGCAGGGGGTGTCGACCATCGTCATCGGCGTCGACGGATACGGCACGCCCGACGTCGCGGAGGATGCGGGGGCGCTGACCAAAGCGGGGATCGGCACCAACGTCGCGCCGTTCGTCGGCTTCGGCGCGGTGCGCGGGCGCGTGCTGGGACAGGACGACCGCGCGCCTTCGCCCGCCGAACTGGCACAGGAAAAGGCGCTGGTGGCAAAGGCGATGTGCGCCGGTGCGTACGGCCTGTCGACGGGGCTGTTCTACGCCCCGCAAAGCTTCGCCAAGACCGACGAAGTGGTCGCGGTCGCGCGCGAGGCGGCGATCCGCGGCGGCATGTACGACACGCATCAGCGCGATGAATCCAACTACACGATCGGCCTGCTCAATTCGACGAAGGAAGCGATCGAGATCGGGCGTCAGGCGGGGATGCCGGTCCATTTCGCGCATTTGAAGGCACTGGGCGTCGACGTGCAGGGCAAGGCACCCGAGCTGATCGCGGTGATCGAGGCGGCACGCAAAGCCGGGCAGAACGTCACCGCCGACCAATATCCGTGGCTGGCATCGGGATCGAGCGTCGATGCGTCGCTGGTCCCGCGATGGGCCAATGACGGCGGTTATCCCAAGCTGATCGCGCGATTCGACGATCCGGCGACGCTGGCCAAGATCAAGACCGAAATGGCCGAAAATCTGCGCCGGCGCGGCGGCAAGGAATCGCTGTTGCTGACCAGCGCGGACATGCCATGGACCGGCAGGACGCTGGGGCAGATGGCGGCGCTATGGGGCATCGATCCCGTAGACGCCGCTATCCGAATCCTGCGCGTGGCCGACGCGACGGGCAAGGAACCCGCCGGCGTCTCGGTCGCCAGCTTCAACATGATCGACGCCGATGTCGACCGGATCATGCGCCAGCCATGGGTGGTGACCAGTTCGGACGGTTCGAACGGCCATCCCCGCCAGTACGCGACCTTCCCCCGCAAATATCAGGTCTATGTCCGCGAACGAAAGGTGCTGACGCTCGGCCAGTTCATCCGTCAGTCGACCGGTGCCACCGCCGACATGTACCGGATGGACGGGCGCGGCTATCTGAAGCCCGGTCGCTATGCCGATGTCGTAGTGTTCGATCCCGCAGGCTACGCGCCGCGCGCCGATTACGTGAACCCGAGGGTGCCGAGCGTCGGGGTGAAGGCGCTGTTCGTCAACGGTCGGCTGGCGCTGAAGGATGGTGCGACCACCGGGGCCGCACCGGGGCGGGTGTTGCTGCGTCCGACGCCGGCGCAGTGTCCGGCGACCTGACTCCCCTCCCTGACAAGGGAGGGGTTGGGGGTGGGTAGGGTTCCGCTGGATGCACCCGTCCCGGCCTGAACGGGCCAACCCACCCCCGACCCCTCCCTTGTCAGGGAGGGGAGAGGCAACCCCACATAACCCCCATCTATAGGTCGGCCCGTCAGCACGATATGACGCTGCCCCCGCCCCGGCCCTATCCCATCGTTCCGACCAGGCAGCAGGTGCGCGATGATCCCCGGACCCTTTCTCCTCTATCTCGGCCATTCCGACGACGCGGTCGGCATCAAGACGTCGCGGGGGGTTGCCGCATTCCTGCCGGACGATTGCGTCGGCGAATGGCGGCACGACGACTGCCCGCTCACCCTCGGCCTGCCGCGGATGGATGCGGCGGAGGGACGCGCGGCCGGGGCCAACACCCTGATCCTCGGCATCGCCAATGCCGGGGGCACGATGGGTGACGCGCTGGTCGAGGACGCGCTGGCAGCGATCGCGGTCGGCATGAACATCGCCTCCGGCCTCCACCAGCGGCTGCGCGACGTGGCCGAGATCGTGGCGGCGGCAAGGCAAGCCGGCGTGCAGCTGTTCGACGTGCGCGATCCGCCAGCGAACCTGCCCGTCGGCAATGGCAAACGCCGCGCGGGCAACCGGCTGCTGACCGTCGGCACCGATTGTTCGGTCGGCAAAATGTACACCACGCTCGCGCTCCACGCGGCAATGGTCGCGCGCGGGATCAAGGCCGATTTCCGCGCCACCGGGCAGACCGGCATCCTGATCGCCGGCTCCGGCGTGCCGGTCGATGCGGTGGTCGCCGACTTCATCTCGGGCGCGATCGAGACGATCACCCCGGCGCGGGACGATGACGGCTGGGACCTGATCGAAGGGCAGGGATCGCTGTTCCACCCGTCCTTCGCCGGGGTGTCGACCGGGCTGCTCCACGGCGCGCAGCCGCGCGCGCTGGTGCTATGCCACGATCCGTCCCGCGACCATATGCGCGGCCTGCCGCATTACGCCCTGCCCGACCTCGCCACCTGCCTCGCCGCCAACCTGTCGGTCGCGCGGCTGACCAGTCCCGACGTGCAGGCGGTCGGCATCGCACTCAACACCGCGAAGCTCGGCGAGGACGAAGCGCGCGCGCTGTGCGCCGAAACCGGCGCGGCGCTCGGCCGGCCGTGCACCGACCCCTATCGCTTCGGCGCGGACCCGATCATCGACTGGATGCAGACATGCTTCGACATCTCGACGTCGCCCATGACCGTTTCGGCCTGAGCACCCCGTTCCGCATCTCGCGCGGCGTCAAGACGGCGTCCGACGTCGTCACGGTGACGATCGCGCAGGGGCAGACGCGGGGGCGCGGCGAGGCGGTGCCCTATGCCCGCTATGGCGAGGGCGTCGACGACACCCTCGCGGCGATCCGCGCGATCGGACCGCACATCGCCGCCGGAGCGACCCGCGCCGACCTCGCCGCGCTGCTCCCCGCCGGCGCGGCGCGCAATGCGGTCGATTGCGCGTTGTGGGACCTCGAAGCGCGCCTCGCCGGGACCAGCGTCGCCGCGCTGGCCGGGATCGCCGAGGCGGTCGCCCTGCCGTCGGCGATCACCATCGGCCTCGACCATCCCGACGCGATGGCCCGCGCGGCGGCAAAGGTCGCGCAGGTCCCACTTCTGAAGATCAAGGTCGACCGCACCGACCCCGCCGCACAGATCGCCGCCGTCCGCGCCGCCGCGCCCGCCCCCCGGCTGATCGTCGACCCCAATGAAAGCTGGACGATCGACACGCTGGAAGCACTGAAACCGCGTCTCACCGAATGGCGCATCGACCTGCTCGAACAGCCGCTCCCCGCCGGCGGCGACGCCGCGCTGGCCGGGTTCGACAGCCCGGTGCCCGTCTGCGCCGACGAAGCCCTCCACACCGCCGCCGATCTCGACGCACTCGCCGGCCGCTACGCCGTGGTCAACATCAAGCTCGACAAGACCGGCGGCTTGACCGAAGCACTGGCGCTGGCGAACGCGGCACGCGCAAAGGGGTTCGGGTTGATGGTCGGGTGCATGGTCTGTTCGTCGCTGGGGATCGCCCCCGCGATGCTGCTCGGGGCACAGGCCGCCTTCGTCGATCTCGACGGGCCGCTCTGGCTCAGCGAAGACCGTCCCGGCGGCGTCACCGATCGTAACGGCATGTTGTCGCCGCCCGCCCCCGGTTTCTGGGGCAACCCCGCCTGATGCGCGGCTGGTTCGCGATTCCGTTGTGGAAGCGCGTCGTCGGCGCGCTCCTGCTCGGCATCGCGATCGGATTGCTGTGGCCGGCGGGTGCGGCGGCGATCAAGATCATCGGCGACCTGTTCGTCCGCCTCATCAAGATGCTGGTCGTGCCGGTGGTGCTCATCACCATCGCCGCCGGCATCGCCTCGCTCGGCGATCCGCGCCGACTGGGCGGGATCGGCGGGCGAACGGTCGCCCTGTTCGCCGTCACCACCCTGCTCGCGGTGTCGATCGGCATGGGGTTCGGCCTGTTGCTGCAACCGGGCGACGGCATCGTGCTGGCCGGGGTCGCGCCGCACGTCCTGGGACCGCCGGTGACCCCCGCCGACCAGCTGCTCGGCATCGTGCCGGTCAACATCGTCGATGCGCTGGCAAAGGGCGACATGCTCGCCATCATCTTCGTCGCCGTCCTGCTCGGCATCGCCAGCATCGTGTCGGGCGAAGCGGGCAAGCCGGTCGTGGCGCTGTTGCAGGGCCTCGCCGCCGTCCTGCTCCACCTCGTCCGCATCGTCATGGAGGTGACGCCGTTCGGCGTGCTCGCGCTGATCGCCAATGCGGTCGCGGCCAACGGCATGGCGGTGTTCGTCCATGTCGGCTGGCTGGCGCTGTGCGTGATCCTCGCCTCATGCACGCAAATGCTGGTGGTCCATGCCGCGCTACTCCGCTTCGTCGCGCGGTTGCCGGTGGTGCGGTTCTTTCGCGGGATCGTCGATGCGCTGGTCGTCGCCTTCTCGACCGCCTCTTCGTCGGCCACGCTCCCGGTCGCGCTGCGCGTGGCGCAGGACAATCTCGGCATCGCCCGCCCGATCGCCTCGACCGTCCTGCCGCTGGGGGCCAGCATCGGCAAGGACGGGACGGCGATGTATGTCGGACTGCTCGGCCAGTTCGCGTTGCAGGCGCTGGGCATCGTTCCCGACGCATGGATGCTGGGCGTCATGCTGCTGACCGGCGCGCTCGCCGCGTTCGGGACCGCGCCGGTGCCGTCCGCCTCGCTGTTCATGCTGGCGGCGATGCTCGGCGCGGTCGGGGTCGGCGCGGAACAGACCGCATTGATCGTCGGGCTGGTACTGCCGTTCGACCGGCTGCTCGACATGACGCGGACGGTCCCCTCGGCCAGCGCCAACCTGACCGTCGCGACGCTGGTGGCGCGTGCCGAAGACGGGCTGGACGAGGCGCGCTATCGCGGGCAGGCAGCCCCATGAACCTGCGCCACATCGAAATCTTCCACGCCGTCTACGTCAACGGATCGGTCAGCGCGGCGGCCCGCGCGCTCAATATCTCGCAGCCTTCCGTGTCGAAGACGCTGCGCCATGCCGAGACGCTGCTCGGCTTCGAACTGTTTCAGCGGACCAACAGCCGGCTGGTCCCGACCGAAGACGCCCACGCCCTGTTCGGCGACGTCGCCGATATTCAGGAACGGGTGCGGGCGTTGCGCGAAGCCGGCCGCAACCTGCGCACCGGCGGCGGCGCGACGCTGCGCATCTCGGCGCTGCCCAGCCTCGCGCTCGGCGCGCTGCCGACCGCCGTCGCGCGGTTCATGGCCAAGCGTCCCGACGTCCGCTTCGACCTGCAGACCGTCCATCACGACGACCTGCTGCGCAAACTCTACGAACGCGAAACCGATATCGCCATCGCCGCCGAAGTCCCGCGCGGCGCACCGCTGGGCAAGATATGGCTCGGCGAAGGCGAGCTCGTCGCGTTGTACCGCGAAGCCGACCTGCCCGACGCCCCGCCGCGCATCGAACTGCCGCAATTGGTCGGGCGGCCGTTCATCACGCTGGCCGCCAGCGGCCCGATCGGCCAGCTGTTCGCGCAGGAACTCGACCGGCTGGGGCTGGAACTGCACGACATCGCGTCGGCCCGCACCTTCTACATCGCCGCCGCGCTGGTCCGGGCCGGCGTGGGGTTGAGCGTCGTCGACAATTTCACTGCCGAAGCGTCCCTTTCCGACGGTCTCGCGATGCGGCCGTTGAAGCCCTCGCTGACCTTCGACCTCCACGCCATGCACCTGCTCGACCGCCCGCCCAGCGCGCTGGCCAGCGAATTTCTGGACGTGTTGCGGGAAGTGATCGAGGGGCCGTAAATTTCCCTCTTCCGACGGGAGAGGGAGGGAGCGGCGAAGCCGCGGAGGGGTGAGGGTGATCCCACCCGCCACGAACCTATGACGCCGTCCTGAAGAGCTGCCGTACCCCCGCGCAGGCGGGGGTCCAGGGTCGCAGGCGGGATCGACGTTCAGTTCGCTGGGCGCAGGAATGGCTTTCGATCCCCGTTCGTCACTCCCGCGCAGGCGGGAGTCCATAGACGCCAGCGTCGCGGATCCAGCCAAACCGTCGGCGTCTATGGATTCCCGCCTGCGCGGGAATGACGAAATTCCGTGGTTATCGCTGAATGTCGATCGTCCACAGGCGCAAGCCGTTGTTCTGCTTGGCTCTGGCCCCCCGCCTGCGCGGGGGTACGGCGGATTTGGGCTGATCGCGCGACTTTCACAGGGTCGTCGATCGAGTCCGGAGTGGCCATCCACTTTCCTACAGCACCCCACCCCGCTACCGTCGCGAGGCTCTTTCCCATCGCCATCCCCGCCCTTCCGCACCCCCAACCCGAAACGTCACACCAAAACGCGGCAAGTGTGACCTTTGTGACCTTTGAAACGCGCAGAACCACCCAACCACCTGATCCCAAACACAAAACTACAGACCACCCTCCGCGTCGAACCCCGCCACCACCGCATCCCCCGTCGCCGGCCGCAGTTCGAAGATACCGCTGTCGACATGCCGCGTCGGATGCACCCGGTTGGTCAGCAGCGTCCACGCCAGCCCGCGCTCGAAATCGACCCACAGCCCGGTCCCGGTAAAGCCGGTATGCCCGATCGTCCCCGCCGAACACGCCTGCCCACCCGACCATCCGGGAAAGCGGATTTCCCAGCCCGCGGTCCGATGCCCCTCGACCGGCGTCCGAATCGCATCGAGCATCGCCGCCGACGCCCCGCTACCGTCGAGCAGCCCGAGCGCGAAATCGAGCACGCCATCGACCGTCCCGAACAGCCCGGCATGACCGGTCCGCCCGCCCATCGACGAGCAGTTCTCGTCATGCACCTCGCCGACCAGCACCCGCCCGCGCCACGAGCAATGCTCGGTCGCGACCGCCGGTCCGGGCGGCGGACCCCAGCTAAGGCCCGACCCGAGCGGCAGCGCGTCCAGCCCGGCACCGATGATCCGTTCGATGGCCAGCCCCAACAGGATGAAGTTGATGTCCGAATAGACCGGTGGTCCCTGCCGCCACGCCCGCTGCAACACGAACGCGCGCAACCGGGCGGGATCGTCGCCATACGTATAGATCGGCTCGACCGCCGGCAGGAAGGTACGATGGAGCAGACAGTCGCGGAACGTCAGCCGCCGCTCCGCCGCGCCCGCAACGTCATATTGCCGCAGATCGGGGATCGCATCGGTCAGCGGCTGGTCGAGATCGATCCGCCCGTCTTCCGCCAGTTGCAGCACGAAGCGGGTGGTCGCGATCACCTTGCTGACCGAGGCGAGGTCGAACCAGTGGTCGCGGGTCAGCGGCTCCTCGACCGGCACGCGCTGCGCCAGCCCGGCGACCCGCACCGACCGCGTACCGTCGGCGGAGACGATGCCGAGCGTGGCGCCCGGTATCCGCCCGTCGGCGACATGGGCGGCGGCGAGGGCAAAGGCGCGGTCGATCATGCGTCGTCCTTCCTCGCACGGATGCGGGTCAGCGCCGGCAGGATCGGGATCGCCGCCAGACTGAGCGCGCCCGACAACAGGAAGAACCCGTCATAGCCGATCACCCCGACCATCGACCCGCCAGCGCCCGCCAGCATCCGCGGCAACAGGAACGCGAACCCGGTCAGGAACGCATATTGCGCCCCCGGATAGCGCGGGTTCACGAGCAGCGAGAGGTAGACGACGAACACCGCCCCCGCGAACCCGTTGCCGAACTGGTCCAGCCCGGTCGCGACATACAGCATCGCCTCGCTGACCTGTTGGTGCGCCAGCCAGACGAAGCCGAAATTGCCGATCGCCGCCACCACCGCCCCGACCGCCAGCGCCCATGCCATCGGCCGCCGCGTCACCATCCAGCCGCCCAAGCCCACCCCGACCATGCTCGCGACCAGCGCGACCACGCCATCGGCCCGCCCGATCTGGCTGAGCGAATAGCCCAGCCCCTTGATCATCGGTTTGGACAGATTCAGCGCCAGCACGTCGCCCATCCGGTACAGCGACACGAACGCCATCAGCACGATCGCCGCCGTCTGGTACCGCCAGAAGAAATCGACATACGGCCCGATCGCGGTCGAGGTCCGCGCCCGGTGCGTGGCCGGTAGCGTCCGTATCCACGGCACCGCCGCCGCCATGGCAAGGAACGGCACCATGCACAGCCCCAGCACCCATGGCGTCACGTTGCTCGTGGCATCGATCCCGATCGATGCCGCCGTCTGCAACAGGGCATAGCCGACCGTCGCCGTCACCGCCGCGACCACGCCCAGAATCACCGCCCCGCCCAGCACCCCGGTCGCCAGCGCCACCATCCGCCCGCCGCCCCGCGCCGCATCGGGCCGCATCGCCACCAGCATCGGAAACGGCAGGAACGCCGCCACCGCGATCGCCAGATAGGCCAGCGCCCAGCCGCCATGGTCGGCCAGCAACAGCGCCCCGCTGCCCGCCGCGACCATCGCGCTGCGATATCCCCACAGGTTCGCGGCGACGATCGGCCCCTGCTGGTCCTGCGTCGGGAACAGCTCGATCCGCCACGCATCCGCCGCCACCTCCAGCGTCGTGGTCCAGAAGGCGAGCAGCACCGCGAACAACGCGGTCAGCGGCAGCGACGCATCGTCCGACGTCCACGCCATCGCCGCCATCGCGGTGACGATGCCCAGCTGCGCCAGCATGATCCACCCGCGCCGTTTGCCCCAGAAGCGCGCGAACCCCGGCACGTCATAGCGGTCGAGCAGCGGCGCCCACACGAACTTCAGCGTCGGCAGCAACTGCACCCACGCAAAAAAACCCAGCACGGTCAGCGCCACGCCATGCGCTTGCAACCGCAGCACCAGCACCGTCGAGAACATGTAGAAGGGCAGCCCGGCGGCAAAGCCCAGCAGCCCGTACACCAGCATCGCCCGCCGTCCCGGCAGCGTCGGAAGGGAGGGGACCGCGGCGGCGGCGGATGCGGTCATGGCGGCTCCGGTCGTGACAAAGCGCGAACCTCCGACGATCGCGCCGACACGTCAACCGCGCCATGACCGGCGCTGTCGCCTCACCGGTGTCGCAGCCCCCATTGGTCGTAGCGCAACAGGCGGTCGCCGAGCCGGAAGTCGCCACCGCCGTCATCGTCGACCGTCGTCGCATTGCCCGCCATCCAGTGCGGCACCCGGAGGCGGTCGATCGGGTTGCCGAACGGCCCGGGCAGCGGCGGGTCGAGGTCGATCAACAGGTCGCGCCCGCCCAGCCGGGTCACCGCCTTCTCCGCATCGCGCCAGTCGAGTTCGCTGAAACGCTGCGACAGGTCGAGCGCGACCTGCGCGGCGGTCTGTCCATCGGCCGACACCCCGCCCGATCGCATGGCGGCATGGTTCTGCCATGCCGCGCCCTGATCGCGCACGACCTCGGCCAGCGCGTCGGGATGCAACGCCCCCTCGACCAGCCGGCGGTTGTCGCGCGGGATGACGATGTCGGGCGTCTCCTCGATCCGGCGCAGCGTCGCTTCGAGCTGGGCGAGGTTGGGATAGACATGCCCGCCAAGGCCATGGAACCCGCCCTTGCGCGTCAGCAACGGCGTCAGGTCGCGCCCGGCGGGACGCAACACGATGGCGCGCGCCTCGGCAAAGGCACCGCGCTCGCGCGCGTGCCGATGCAGCCGTCCGATCCGCTGGAGCAGCACGTCGATCGGGGCCAGATCGGTGATGAGCAGATCGGCATCGATGTCGAGCGACTGTTCGAGCGTCTGCGTGCCGACCAGCACCCGCCCGCCCGCACCGCGCGTCTTGCCGAACGCGCTCTCCACCGCCGCGTCGAGCAGCCGCCGGTCGTCGGGCGCGAACCGGCCATGGTGCAGCGTCGCGACGTCGCCGACCCGGAACGCCAATTCGGGCGCGCGCGCCGCCACCGCCTGCGCCACCGCGATCGCGCCGCCGACACTGTTGCGCACCACCAGCACCGCCGCGCCGGCGCAGGCTGCCGCCACCGCGCGTTCGGCGATGGCGACCGGGTCGTCGATCTCGCCGGCCGTCTCGATCCGCACCCGCTTCTCGCGCCCCGCCCCGGCCACGGCGCGAACGGCATCGCGACCCGACAGCGCCGGATAGGGGACCGCCACCGCCTGATCCTGCGACACGATCGGCTGCCGCAGCAACTGCGCCCGCGCCCGCGCGCCGAGCGTCGCCGACAGCAGCAGCGCATGACCGCCCACCGCGACATGATGGGTCAGCAACCGGTCGAGCAGCCCGGCCATATACGCGTCGGAGGCATGGACCTCATCGACGACCAACAGGCTGCGCGCCAGCACCGATGCCCGGAACAGCGCGTGGCGCACGGGCAGCGTAGCGAGCAGCGCCTGATCGATCGTCCCCACCGCCACCCGCGCGGCGAGGAACCGGTTGGTCCGCTCCGCCGCCCAGCGCGCATCGGGCTTGCCGCCTGCTTCGCCATCGTCCCAGCGGACGGCATAATCGGGCAGCGCCTGCCCGGTGGCATCGCCCGACTGCAGATAGCCCGGCACGGCGAGTACCGCTTCCGGCGCGTCGGCACCCCATAGCGATTTCAGAATGGTGTCGACGCGCCGGTGCAACTGCACCGCCGCCGACCGCGTGGGCAGTGCGAAGAACAGTCCGTCGACCTCGCCCCGTCGCCGCAGTTCGATCCAGCGCCACAACGCCGCCTCGGTCTTGCCCGATCCGGTCTCCGCCTCGATCAGCGCGACGGGGCCAAGGTCGTCGGCGGCGGCCTGCGCCTGAAACGCGAAAGGGTCCTTGCCGAACGCCGCCCGGAAATCACCGGGCGGCGTGGCCGACGGCAACAACCCGCGCGCCTGCGCCGCTGCCGCCGCGGCCACGTCCCGCACCGCGACCCGATCGGTGCCATAGGGTTCCTCGATCGGAAAGCGGTCGCTGTCGGACCCGATCCAGTCGGCCAGCGTCACCAGGCCGGCGAACAGCGCGACGAAGCGCGGTGCCTGCGGCAGCGGCTCGCCGGCCTCCCATGCCAGCGGCCAGCGCGCGCGGACGGCAGCAAGGACCGGCAGGACATCGGCGGCGGGATCGCGACCATGTTCCGGCATCCAGCATCCGGCGAACTTCATCCATTCACTGGTATCGGGCGGAAAGCGGAACGCATCGACCGGCCTGCCATGATGCGCCATCACCGCCGCGAAATGTTCGGCGGCACCCCAGGCGTCGAGCATCGCACCGATCGCCTGCGCCGCCTCCCCCGCCCGCAATTTCGAATGGCACAGCAGGGCTGCAACTGGGCCGGCATGGCCGATCTTCTGGTTCGCCTTCGGGTCGATCCGCGCCTGAAACCCGCGATTGGCCTTGCCGAGATCGTGCAACGCCGCGAGCGCGATGAGCCGCGCCATGTCCTGCCCCGTCAGCGCCCGCCCCGCCGCCGCTTCGAGCGGCCGGGTCCAGCCCGGCAACACCGCCGCCATCGCCGCTCCGACGTCGAGGCAATGATCGACCAGCGGCAGCGCGGCGGCCACCCGGCCGTCGGCATTCTTTTTCAGCTTCGCCCAGACCATCGCCGCTCCCCGTCCCCGCCCATACTGCACCCTATCCGTTCGACAGCCCGCACCCAAATGATCCGAAACGGAGGAAAGTCGCCAGCAAAGCGGATGCAACCTTCGTTGGCAGCGCGTCCGCCGCCCCGCACTGTCGCGTGCAGGAAAGGGGGCGCTTGGCATGGCCGACACGCAATCCACCGGCCGCGCCCCTGCGCGCGCCGGACCGCCGGGGGTCGGCCAGTTCGTGTCGCTGCGCGGGCGGCTATGGATGGTCGAGGCCGAACCCGACGGGCCGCTCGACGGCCATCTGCTCGCCTGTATCGACGACGATGCCAGCGGCGAGGAAGCACGCATCCTGTGGAGCGCCGAGGTCGATGCACGGCTGCACGATGAAGAGGCATGGGACGCGCTGGCCCGCGGCGGCGGCGATGCGGCGAGCTTTTCCGCCTATCTTCGCACGGTTCGCTGGCGCACCGCGACCGCTGCCGAGCGCGACCTGTTCCAGGCCCCGTTCCGCGCCGGCATCCGCCTCGATCCCTATCAGTTGCTGCCGTTGCGCAAGGCGCTGCGCCTGCCGCGCGTGAACCTGCTGATCGCCGACGATGTCGGCCTCGGCAAGACGGTCGAGGCCGGGCTGGTGCTGCGCGAGATGCTGCTGCGGCGGCGGGTCGACTATACGGTGGTGCTGGCGCCGGCGGCGATGACGCTGCAATGGCGCGACGAGTTGCAGACCAAATTCGGGCTGGCGTTCGAGATCGTCGACGCTGCGCATCTGGAGGCGCTGCGGCGGCGGCGCGGCTACGGTGCCAACCCGTGGGCGGCGGGGTCGCGGTTCATCCTGTCGCACCGGTTGCTGGGGGAGGAAGCCTATGTCGCCGGGCTGCGCGACCTGCTCGGCGGGTTTCGCGCGCGCTCGCTGCTGATCCTCGACGAAGCGCATCATGCGGCACCGGCGGGCGGCGGACGCTATGCGATCGAAAGCCAGTTCACCCGGTCGTTGCGCGACCTGTCCGACCGGTTCGAACACCGGCTGTTCCTGTCGGCGACGCCGCATAACGGCCATCCCAACAGTTTCGCGACGCTGCTCGAACTGCTCGATCCGCAGCGTTTCACCCGCGGGGTGCCGGTGCGGCCCGCCGATCTCGAACCGGTGATGGTGCGCCGGCTGAAAAGCGACCTGCGCGCGCTGGGAGAGGCGTTTCCGCAGCGGGTGGTCGAACCGGTCGGCTTGCGCGACCTGCCCGCCGATGCGCCCGAACTGGTGCTGGCGGCAATGCTGGCCGAATATCGCGCCTTGCGCGAGGCGCGGATTGCGACGCTGCCCGGCGTACAGGCTGCGCGGGCGCGGCTGGGCTTCGTCGGGTTGCAGCAGCGCTTGCTGTCCTCCATCCCGGCCTTTGCGCGCACGTTGCGGGTGCATCTCGACGGGCTCGACCGAGCGATGGTCGAGGCGGTCGACGCGCCCGACCGCGCCGAGGACGAAGCCGCCGCACTCGACCTGCTGGCCGAGCGCGAGGCGGCGATCGCGGTGGAGGCCGGCCCGCTCGCCGCCGAACGCGACCATGCGCTGGCAATGCTGGCCATCGCCGACGCGGCGCGCGGCGGACCCGATGCGCGGGTGCGGTGGATCCTCGACTGGGCGCGGTCCCACCTGCTCGACGACGACGGGCGGTGGCGCGACCGGCGGCTGATCCTGTTCACCGAATATGAGGATACGCGCCGCTGGTTGCAGCGGCAATTGGCGGTGCTGCTCGACGCGAGCGACGCGCACGAGGCGCGGCGGATCGACAGCTTTACCGGCGTCACCTCGACCGAACGGCGCGAGGCGGTGAAGCGCGCCTTCAACGATCCCGACGATCCGCTGCGCATCCTGATCTGCACCGACGCCGCGCGTGAGGGCATCAACCTGCAGACGCAGTGCCACGACCTGATCCATGTCGACCTGCCATGGAACCCGTCGCGGCTGGAACAGCGCAACGGGCGGATCGACCGCAAGCTGCAACCAAGCGACACCGTCACCTGCCGCTATTTCGTCTATGCACAGCGGCCCGAGGACGTCGTGCTCGACGCACTGGTACGCAAGACCGAATTGATCCGGCGGCAGCTGGGTTCGGCCGGACAGGTGCTGGGCGACCGGATCGCCGACCGGCTGGCAAGCGGCGGCATCGACCGCGCGGCGGCGGCGGCGCTGGCCGGGCGCATCCGCGGTGCGGAGGCCGACGACCGCGTGCGGGCTGCGGTGCGTGATCTGGACGACGGAGCCGATGCGCGGCTGGCGCGGCTGCGGCGCGAACAGGCGGACCTTGCCGCCGCTCTGGACAAAGCGCGCGAGCGGGTCGGCGTCGATCCGGACGAATTGCAGTCGGTGGTCGGGCTGGCGCTGGCACGGTCGGGCGGCGGCTGGCACTGCCCGGCGGCGATCGGCACGACGCCGGTGTTCGCGCTCGACGCGGCGCGGATGGCGCAGGATGCCAGCTGGGCACCGCTGCTCGATGAATTGCGCGCCCGCCCGCCCCGGCCCGGCGAACGCCCCGGCGACTGGCGCGCCGATGCCGCCGTCCGGCGGGTGAGCTTCGCGCCGGCGATCCTGCCCGACGGTCGCGATGCCGGCGACGTCGTGCAACTGCATCTCGAACACCGCCTCGTCCGCCGTCTGCTCGGCCAGTTCCTGTCGGCGGGGTTCCGGCAGGGGCTGGAGCGCGCCTGCGTGATCCGCACGCCGGCCGCATCGTCGCCCCGCGTGATCCTGATCGGACGGCTGGCGCTGTACGGGGAAAAGGCCGCGCGACTGCACGAGGAAGTCCTGAGCGTCGCCGCCGAGTGGCGTGACGACGGCCCGTTGCGGATCCTCGCCGAGGGCCGCGAGGCGGAGGGCCGGGTCCTCGACGACCTGATCGCCGCGCTGAAGACCGCCGAGGACGCCGACCCCGCCATCGCGACCCACGCGACCGCACGGTCGGCCCGCGACATCGCCGAGCTGCGTCCGGCGCTGCTGGCGCGGGCGGAGGCGCGTCGCGAGCGGGTCGCCACCGAACTCGCCCGGCGCGCGGCGGCGGAGGCGCGCGGGCTGGAAACGCTGCTCGACGCGCGGCTCGCCCGCATCGGGCGCGAACGCGGCAGCGACGACGCGCAGCTGACGTTGCTGCTCGACCCGGCCGAGGCACGGCAGCGCGCCGCCGATCGCCGGTCGTGGGAACGCGCCACCGCCCGGCTCGCCGAGGAGCGCGTGCGTGAGCCCGAACGACTGCGCGGTGCCGCGACGATCCATGCCACCCGGGTCGAACCGATCGGCCTCGTCTATCTGTGGCCCGCCGCATGAGCCGGGCCGATGCCCACGGACTGCACGACTGGATCGGCTATCTCCAGCCGGTCGGGCTGGTCGTCGCCCCCGCCGCGCTTGCCCGGATCGGCGCATGGCCGGCACCGCAGCACGCCCGCGATTCCGTGGCGGTGGCTCAGGCGCTGGCGGACGCCGATCCGTGGCGCCTGTTCCACGACATCCTCGGCTGGCCCGCCGACCGGGTGGCGGGCGCGCCCGGCGGACCGGCCATCCCCGACACGCTGCGCATCGCCTTTCCCGAACAGGACACGCTGCTCGAACCGCATGGCGTCGTGCTGACGAACGACGGCGCACCCCAATTGCCGGTGCGGATCGAGGACGTGATCCTCGACCGGCGCGCCACGCTCGACGGATGGGAGGCCACCGCGCAGCAACGCTTCGAACGGCTGCTGCGCGAAACCGGCATCCTTGCCGGGGTACTGATCGGCCTGCGCGAGACCGGGCGGCACGATGCACCTACCGAACGCGTCCTGCGGCTGGTGGTCGCGCCGCGCGGCGAGGTGTCGGGGCATATGAGCTGGCCGCTCGATGCATTGTCGAGCGTTGGCGGCCGGGCGATGCTCGCCGGGCTGAAACTGTTGCTCGACGCCCATGCGCTGTTCACCGGGCCGCCCTTGCACCGCCTGCCCGCACTCCTCGCCGAAAGCCGCGCCGCACAGGCCGATGTGTCGGCACGGCTCGCCGGGCAGGTGCTGGCCAGCCTCCACGAACTGCTGCGCGGTCTCGACGCCGCCGCGCCGGAGCGGGTCCGCGCGCTGGCCGGAGAGCGACCGCAGCATCTCTACGAAGCGTTGCTGACGGTGCTGCTGCGGCTGATATTCATCCTCTATGCCGAGGACCGCGCGCTGATGCCGTCCGCCCCCGGCGGCGCGGCGGCGGCGCTGTATGAACAGGGCTATGCGCTGGGCGCGCTGCACCTGCAGCTACGCGAGGGTGCCGCCCAGTATCCCGATACGATCGACGACCGGCGCGGTGCATGGGGGCGGCTGATCGCGCTGTTCCGGCTGGTCGATCGCGGCCATCCGTCGGGATTCATGCAGGCGCGCGGCGGCAAGCTGTTCAGCGAAGCCGCTTTTCCCTTCCTGCTCGGCCGCAGCGCGCCGGACGATCCGGAGACGGTGCTGCCGGTCGGCGACGGCTGCGTGCTGCGCGTGCTCGACGGACTGCTGATGCTGGGCGGGGAGCGTGTCGCCTATCGCTCGCTCAGCGTCGAACAGATCGGGTCGGTATATGAAACGGTGATGGGCTTCACCGTCGAGCGCGCGGGCGGCACGGCGCTGGCGATCAGCGCGGGCAAGGGCAACCGCGTGCCGGTATGGGTCGATCTCGATGCATTGGCGGGCGTACCCGCAGGCGAGCGCGAAAAGCGGCTGAAGACCCTGACCGGACGCGGGAGTTTCGCGCCCCCCGTCACCCGCGCGATCCGATCGGCCGGCGATGTCGACACCCTCGCCACCGCCCTTTCGCCCGTCGTCGACCGCCGCGCCTGCCCGCGCGGGCAGCCGGTCGTGGCGGGGACGCCGATCCTGCAACCGACCGACGAACGCCGCCGCACCGGCAGCCATTATACCCCCGCCGCGCTGACCCGCCCGATCGTCGCCCATGCGCTCGCCCCCGCCTTCGCGCGGATCGGACCTGATGCCGGCCCGGCCGACATCCTCGACCTGAAGGTCTGCGATCCCGCCGCCGGATCGGGTGCGTTCCTGGTCGAGGCGTGCCGGCAACTGGGCGAACGGCTGGTCGCGGCATGGAGCCGCTGGCCGGCGCAGCGCCCGACCATCCCGACCGACGAGGACGAACTGCTCCACGCCAAACGGCTGGTCGCGCAACACTGCCTGCGCGGCGTCGATCGCAACCCGCTGGCGATCGACCTCGCCAAGCTGTCGCTGTGGCTGGAAACGCTGGCGAGCGCGCATGAATTCACTTTCCTCGACGCGGTGCTGCGCGCCGGCGACAGTCTGGTCGGCCTGCCCAATCCCAAGATCGTTGCGGTGACGTGGAACAAGGTGTCGGGACAGCACAGCTTCGTCGAGGCGATCGTGCGCGACGGGATCGATGCCGCGGCCGAACTGCGCCGCCTGATGCGCAGCGAGGCGGAAATCGCGCCCTATGCCGCGCAGGAACGCCGCCATCTCGCCGCGACCATCGCGCTCGAACGCGCGCAGCTGGTCGCCGATGCGGTCCTGTGGTCGTTCTTCACCGGAACCGGCGCGCGCGACCGCGATGCGCGGCTGGCCGAGGTGCAGCAATGCGTGCTGGCCCCAGGCGCCGCGAGCTGGGCGCAACTCGTCGAATGGCAGGCGGCGTTGCGCGCGCCGCCGATCGGCATCACCAGCTTCCATTGGGAACTGGCGTTCGAGGATGTGTTCGCCCGCCCCGATCCGGGGTTCGACGCGATCATCGGCAATCCGCCCTTCGCCGGCAAGAACACCATCGCCGCCGGCCATGCCGCCGCCTATCCCGACTGGCTCAAGACGCTTCACGCCGGGGCGCATGGCAATGCCGACCTGTCGGCGCATTTCTTCCGCCGGGCATTCGGGCTGCTGCGCACCGGCGGCAGCTTCGGGCTGATCGCGACCAACACCATCCGGCAGGGCGATACGCGCGAGACCGGCCTGACCCGGATCCTGCACGACGGCGGCGTCATCTACCGCGCGGTCAGCCACCACGTCTGGGAGGGTGAGGCGGCGGTGGTCGTCGCGCAGGTCTTCGTCCGGCGCGGCGGGCACGACGAAACGCCGACGATGCTCGACGGACGACCGGTGCGGCGGATTTCGGCATATCTGATGGAGGGCGATCTGGATGGATCGCCGGCGTCGTTGCGGGCCAACCGAAAACAGGCGTTCGAAGGTTCCAAGCTCTATGGCAACGGCTTTGCGTTTCGCGACGATCGGCCCGCCAGCGACGAACACCGGCTGGCCTCTATGCACGCCATTCTGGCCCACGAACCGCAGAGCGCCGCCCGGATCAAGCCCTTGCTAGGCGGTGAGGACCTGAACAACCATCCCCTGCATCGCGCAAGCCGGTACGCCATGAACTTTTCCGGCCTGACCGAGGCACAGGTCGAGAACGACCATCCCCGCCTGTACCGGCTGTGTCGCGACACGGTGAAGCGCGAGCGGGACCATGTCACCACTCGGTCGACCCGCGAGAATTGGTGGCTGTACGAACGCGAACGGCCCGATCTCTATACCGCGATATCGGGGCTGGCCACGGTATTGGCGCTGTGCCGGGTCAGCCCCCATCTGGCGATCGCCCGCGTCGATGCGAACCAGATTTTCGGCGAATCCGTCGACGTGTTCGCCCTGACCTCCTTTGCATCCTTTGCGGTTCTGCAATCCCGCGTCCACGAAGTCTGGGTGCGGTTCTTCGCATCATCCATGAAGGACGACCTGCGCTACACCCCGTCCGATTGCTTCGACACCTTTCCGCTACCCCCGGACCATGCCACTGACTCCGCGCTCGAAGCGGTCGGGCAAGCCTATCACGATCACCGCGCGGCGATGATGGTCGCGGGTGGCACAGGCATGACGCCGACCTACAACCGGTTCCACCGCGCCGCCGACACCGCGCCCGATATCGCGACGCTGCGCGACCTGCACGCTGCATTGGATCACGCGGTCCTCGCCGCTTATGGCTGGGACGATCTCGCCGCCGAAGCGGCTCCGGTCCCGCTCGATGCCGATCGCGAGGACGACCACCGATACCACGACCGCCTGTTCTGGCCCGCGCCGTTTCGCGACGCGGTGCTGGGGCGATTGTTGCGACTGAACGAGGAACGCGCGGCGATGGAGCGACTGTTGTGAATGCCGATGGCGTGCGCGCCGAACTGGTCCGGCGGCTGCGGCGCAATCTGATCGGCCCGTGCGAACGCGACGATGCCGACCTTGCCGCCGAACGGCTGCCGCCCGGCGAAAACCCGTCGCGCTGGTATCTGGCGGGGTTCATCGCACCGTCGGGCGAACTGACCGCCGCGGCGGACATCGCCGCCGATGCCGAACCCGACGATATCGACCGCTATCTGTTCGACGATGCCGGTTTCGGGGCCGGCGGGGCGGCGGGCGATCACGACGAACCCGATCCGCCACCCGCGCGTCGTCGCTACCTGCCGAGCAGTATCGGCCTGTCGACGATGGTCGATGCCGATGTTCGCACGATCGACGTGACCGTCGACTGGGGCGATTATGTTCCCGAACCGCCGCTGCCGCCCGATATGCTCGACAGCGGCGGCGAACCGCATGGTCAGCCGATCGGCTGGCGGCGGGTGCCGCGCAGCCATGGCATCGCGCTCCCCCTACCACCGGTCGACCACGGCATCGCCCACCATCCCCTGCCCGGCACCGCCGCCACCGCCCGGCCCGGCGGCGCGCTGGAACTGGCGGTGCGGGCGCGGCCGTTCGCGCTGAAACTGCCCGACGGCACGACGCGCGCGGTCCGGGTCGTGACGGTGTTCCTGGTCAACAAACGGCTCGAACCGCCGTCGCGCTATCGCGACCTTGCCTATGCCTATCAGGTCCGCCTGACGCTCCGGTGCGAAGCGGGGTTCGTCGCGCAGCACGACCTGTCGCGGATCGCCCGCGACGATTGGGACGACCAGCTCGCCGACCTCCATTATCGCGACAGCGCCGCATATGCCGCCGGGCTGGGCTGTGCGGCGGCGCACAGCGTAGCGGACGACGGCACGGTCCGCCAGGTCCACACGACGCATATGCCACTGGCCTCGGTGGAACGCACCGTCGCGGCCGGGGTCGATGCGGTGCCGTTCGGCATGGACCGCCTCGCCGAACTGGCACGCGGCGACGGTGCGGCGTTACAGGCGGCGCTGCAACCGCTGATCGCCGCCTATGCCGGCTGGACGGAGGGTCAGCACACCGCGGCTACCGCCACCGACATCGCCGGGGCACCGCAACGGGCCCGCACCGCCGCCGCGCTGATAGCCGCGCAACACGAAGTGCGTGGCCGCATCGCCGCCGGCATCGCGCTGCTGGCGACCGATGCGCGCGTGCGACAGGCGTTCGAGATCGCCAACCGCGCCGTCGCCGACGCGACCCGCGCCCGCCGGCCGGGCGACGTTCGGCCGGCATGGCGCCCGTTTCAGCTCGCCTTCCTTCTGCTCAACCTGTCCGGCATGGCCGACCGCCGCCATGCCGACCGCGAGATCGCCGACCTGCTGTTCTTCCCGACCGGCGGCGGCAAGACCGAAGCGTATCTGGGCCTTGCCGCCTTCACCATCGCGCTGCGTCGCCTGTCGGGGGACGGGCTGCTCGGTGCGGGCGTATCGGTCATCATGCGCTATACGCTGCGGCTGTTGACGCTAGACCAGCTGGGACGGGCGGCGGGGCTGGTCTGCGCACTCGAATTGCTGCGCACCGGGGCCGGGTACCGCGACGCCGGCGGTCGTCCGCTGCTCGGCGACTGGCCGATCGAGATCGGGCTGTGGGTCGGCTCCGACGCCAGCCCCAACCGACTGGGGCGCAAGGGTGACAAGCGCGAGGGCACCGCCGTCCGCCGCGTCCGCGCCTATACCAACGGCCGCGACAGCCGCGCGCCTGCCCCGATCAAGGCCTGCCCGTGGTGCGGCACCGCCTTCACCCCGCAAAGCTTTCGCTGCGTGCCCCATGCCGATGCGCCGACCAATCTCGAACTGCGCTGCGTCAACCTGGCCTGCCCCTTCACCGGCGACCGCGCGCTGCCGGTGGTGACGGTCGACGAAGCGATCTATCGCCGCCTGCCCGCCTTCCTGATCGCGACCGTCGACAAATTCGCGGCGCTGCCATGGCTCGGGGCGGCCGGCGCGTTCTTCGGCCATGTCGACCGTGCCGACGACAGCGGCTTTTACGGCGCTGCCGAACCGGGCAAGGGGCGCGCGCTGGGCGGCGGCCATCGGCTCGATCCGCCCGACCTGATCGTGCAGGACGAACTGCACCTGATTTCCGGCCCGCTCGGCACCGTCGCCGGCCTGTACGAATCCGCGATCGACCGTCTCGCCAGCCGCAGCGTCGACGGACAACGGGTCCGGCCGAAGATCGTCGCGTCGACCGCCACCGTCCGCCGCGCCGGCGACCAGATCCGCGCGCTGTTCGACCGCGGCGAGACGCGCATCTTTCCGCCGCCCGGCATCGACCGCCGCGACAGTTTCTTCGCGCGCACCTGTCGCGAAAGCGCGGCCGATCCGGCGCGCTGGTATGTCGGCATCGCCGCCGCCGGGCGCGGGCCGAAGCTGGTATTCCTGCAGGCGCTGGTGACCCTGCTCGGCGCGGCGCAGGGGCTGGCCGATGGCGGCGGCGACGCCGATGCCTATCGCACGGCTTTGTGCTATTTCAACGCGCTGCGCGAACTGGGCGGTGCGCGCCGGATCGTCGAGGACGAGGTCGCGAACCGGCTGGCCAGCTATGGTACGCAGCGGCGGCGGATCGAGCCGGTCGAGCGGCCGTTCGGCAACCGGCTGCTGGGCGAACCGGTCGAACTGACCTCACGCGTGTCGACCGATCAGGTCGCGGCGGCCAAACGGCGGCTGGAGACGGGCTTCGACGGGCCGGACCCGGTCGATGTGGCGCTGGCGACCAACATGATCTCGGTCGGGCTCGACATCGATCGGCTGGGGTTGATGCTGGTGCAGGGACAGCCCAAGACCGCGGCGGAATATATCCAGGCGACCAGCCGCGTCGGCCGCAATCCGGCGCGCCCCGGACTGGTCGTGGCGGTGTTGAACGTCCACCGCCCGCGCGACCGCATGCATTTCGAACAATTCGGCCATTTCCACGACACCTTTTATCGCGCGGTCGAGGCGACCAGCGTCACGCCATGGTCGGCGCGCGCGCTCGACCGGTCGCTGGCGGCGGTGGTGGTGGCGATCGCCCGCCATCTCGATCCGGCGCTGACACCGTCCGACGCGGTCGCGGCACTGGCGGGAGCCACTGCCACCCGTGCGGCGGTGGTCGCGCATCTGGTCGATCGCGCCCCCGCCGAAATAGATGGCGGCCGCGATCGGCTGGCAACGACGATCGAGGGACTGCTCGACGACTGGATCACGATCGCCGCCGAACAGACCGGCGCTGGCGGACGGTTCAGCTACGATGATCGCCCGCAACGCCTGCTCCACCCCCCGCTCGACCCCGTGCTCGCCAACCTGTCGCCCGCGCACCGGCGGTTCCAGGCCGGATGGAGCATGCGCGACGTCGAACCGGCGGTGCTGGTCCGGCCGCGCGGACCGACCGGCGAACGGGTCGGCGGCGCAGGAGACATGGCATGACCGGCAAACCCGTGACGCTGCGCCCGTCGCAACTGGTGCTGGGCTTCGGTCCCGGCGCGATGGTCGACCTGCCGACGCGGTCGGTGGTCATCGGCGGCCTCGACCTGTGGCATATGCGCGAACGCGGCAGCTGGCGGCCGATCCACGAACCGCGCGCGGCGGCGGTGCTGGAGGCACTGTTGCGCGGCAACGGGCGACTGGCCGATGGCGTGCGGCTGACCTTGCGCACCCCGCCCGCGCATGACGAAAACCGCACCGGCCCCGGCGAACCACCGGGCATTGAGGCGCGCATTTTCCCCGCATGGTTCGTCGCCCGCGATGCCGAGGAGGCGGGCGACGTCCGCCGCCGCCGGCTGGTCCGCTGGCGTGATCTGAACCCGCGCGGCCGGGCCGAGCTGATCGACGATGACGGGCACCGTCTGGCGGTGACGCCGATCCGCTTCGTCGCCGGCTGTCACAAGGGGCATTTGCAGGACATCGACTGGGCCTATGCCGTGCATGTCGACCTGCCCGGGCGCTGCGTCCAACCGCTCTGGCTGGAGGAACGCGGCACGTCGGGCGATCCCGCCTCGACCCGGATCGTGTGCGGATGCGGTGCGGCGCTGTCGCTGCGCGATGCACAGGCCGATGGCCGGTTCGGCAAATGCCGGGGCCGCCGACCCTGGCTGCCGACCGACGACGCGGACTGCGGCGAAAATCTGCGCTTCCTGACCCGGACCGCGACCAACGCCTATTTCCCGCAGGTGCTGACCGTCATCTCGCTGCCCGCCGGTGAGGACGAACTGACCCGACTGGTCGAGGCGCATATGGATGCGATCGACTGGGTGACGACCGAAGCGGAAATGGCGATCGCCCGCCGCGCCAACCCGGCATTGCGCGCGGCCTTGGCCGGATGGAGCGATGCCGACATCGTCGCCCGCGTCGCGCAACTGCGCAGCACCGGCCATCAGACCCTGGCCAAGGCACCCAAGGTCGCCGAATTCGACCTGCTCGCCTCCGGCCTGCCCGCCATCGGCAGCGACACCCCCGACGCCCGGTTGTTCGCCCGCACCCTGACCCGCGCCGAATGGGACGGTGATCGGCCGCGCCTGTCACCGATCGCTGCGGCGGTCGCGGTCCACCGGCTTCGCGAGGTCGCCTGCCTGTACGGCTTCACCCGGTTCGAGGCCGCGCCGACCGCGATCGACGGCGATCTGGAGGAACTCTATATCGCCGTCGAGGGCGCGGCACTGGCCGTCGATCTAGAATGGCTGCCCGCCGTCGAGCAACTGGGCGAAGGCATCTTTCTGCGCTTCGATCCACAGGCGATCCGGTCGTGGCTGACGCGTCCGGCGGTGGCGGTCCGGGGGGAAGCGTTGCTGAGTGGATGGGACCGCTGGCGCAGCGGTCAGGCCTATGGCGACAAGCTGCGCTTCCCCGGCCTCGCTTATTACGCGATGCACGGTTTCAGCCACGCTCTGATGACCGAGATCGCCCTCGACTGCGGCTATCCCGCGACCGCGCTGAAGGAACGGCTATATGCGATCGTCGATGAGGACGGCGAACGCTTCGGCCTGCTGCTCTACACCGCCTCGACCGGTACGCAGGGGACGCTGGGCGGGCTGGTCGCGGTGTTGCCGCGTCTGGGCGCGATCGCCGAACGCGCGCTCGACCGGCTGGCCCTGTGCAGCGGCGATCCGATCTGCGCCGAACACGATCCCGACGCCCATGCCGACGAACGCGCGCTGAGCGGTGCGGCCTGCCACAGCTGCCTGCTGGTCGCCGAAACGAGTTGCGAGGCCCGCAACCTCTACCTCGACCGCGCGCTGACTGCACCCACGGTGCTGACCGATGCGGCGGCGTTGTTCGGCGCATGACCATGTCGCCGCCCCACAGGCCAATGCCGCTACCGGATTCCTCCGCGAACGTCCCTTTCTCGTACCTCCGCGCAGACGGGGGTACGGCAAGATCGGGGCGCACGTTGCGACTTTCGCAGCGGTATCGCGCAGGGATGGAACCGAAGTGGCGGCGATCCTATGCGTGCGCTTGACTGCCCGGCTCCATCGGCCATGTTCGGCGGCGGGAGGGCGGCATGATCGGTTGGCAGGACGAAGACGGCCGGGTGCATCGCGGTTCGCTGTTCGCGGCCTTCGCGGCGCTGGCGGACGGGCAGGCGTGGAGCTTTCCGGCACTGCGCCCGCACCAGCGAGAGCCTTGGCATGCGTTTACGGTACAGGTGGCGGCGATGGCGCTGATCCACGCCGATACCGACACGCGGCCGACGGGAGAGGCGGCATGGCGCGACCTGCTGATGGGCATGACCCCCGACCTGCCCGAAGCATGGGAACTGGTCGTCGACGACTGGTCGAAGCCGGCATTGCTCCAGCCACCGACGCTCGCCCCGACCGACCGCGCCGCGTACAAGAACCGCATCCCCACGCCCGACGCGCTCGACATGCTGGTGACCGCGAAGAATCACGACCTGAAACAGGAGCGCATGGCCGGTGCCAGCGATGAGGACTGGCTGTTCGCATTGGTGACGTTGCAGACGACCGAGGGGTTTCTGGGTGCCGGCAATTACGGCATCTCGCGCATGAATGGCGGCTTCGCGTCGCGCATGAGCCTCGGCATCCGGCCGCTTGGCGGCGCGGCACGGGCCTTCGGACGCGACGTCGCGCGGCTGGTCGCCGATGCCCGCGCGCGACCCGACCGGCGGGCCGGCACCCTGCTGCTGTGGACCGTGCCGTGGGACGGCACCCTGTCGCTGGCCTATGACGGGCTCGACGAACTCTATGTCGAAATCTGCCGCCGGGTGCGGCTGCGGCGCACGCCTGCGGGCATCGAGGCGCTGGCCGCCGGGTCGAAATGCGCCCGCGTCGCGGCATCCGACCTGAAGGGCGCGACGCTCGACCCATGGGCACCGATGAAGGCGGACGGGTCGACCAGCCACACCCCCAGCGGCGCGGGCTTCGGTTATCGACAGATGGCGACGCTGCTCGACAAGGCGAAGATCACCCTCCCCCGGCTGGCCAAGGCCGATCCCGCCGACGACCGGGAAGGGCTGGCGATCGTCGCCGCCGCACTGGTGCGCGGACAGGGCAAGACCGAGGGACTGCACCGCCGCACGGTCCGCACCCCCGGCGCATTGCGCGACGCAGGAGGCCGCCCCCTGCCGATCGACCGCATCGGCGAAGTCGCCGGCAAGCGCGCCGAAGAAGGATTTCAGGCCAGCCGCCGTCTGAGCCGCGCGTTGATCTCGCTGGTACAGGGTGGCCCGGACAAGGCACGGCTGGACGATGATTCCGCGAAGAAGAAGATCGAACGCTGGATGAACCGGTTCAACGAAACGGTCGACGGCATCTTCTTCGACGGACCGTTCTGGGCAGAAGTCACCGCGACCGATGACAATCATCGCATGGCCTGGCGAATGACGCTGCGCGACGTCGCGACCGACACCTTCGCCATCGCCGCCGAAGCCGCGCCCGGTACCGAGGTTCGCCGGGTTCCGGCCCGCGCCCGCGCCGGATCGCTGCTCCACTACGAGATGAAGAAATGGGTCGAGGAGGCCGAACATGGCGAGTAACCCCGCCGCGACGGGCGCAGCCCCGGCAACGGCAACACCGCCCGACGACTGGATGCGGTCGATCTCACGCCAGTTGCACAGCATGTCGAGCGGCGACCGCGCCGCCTTGCGCCGCATGCGACCGACCAAATCGCCCGGTGCCGATGCCGTCGCCATCAAGATGCTGCTGCGCGCCGACGTGCCGCAATCGCGGATCGAGCGCGACTGGACCCGATTGCGCCTGATCGGTCATTTCGCCGGACTGTTGTCGGGCACCGCCGCGCTCTATCCGCACGACGAATGGCGTGGGGTCGGTGCGGCGCTGTTCGAAGCAGGCTTTTCCGAAAAGCGTCTGCTGCGCCTGCTTGCCAGCCGTGGCGAGGCGCTGGTCGATCAACTCGCGCTCGCCGTCCGCATCCTGTCGCGGGAGCGCCAGCCGGTGAATCTGTGGGACATGTATCACTTGCTGGGTGGCGATCCGATCAAATCGGACAGCGCCCGGCTGCGCATGGCGCGGCATTATTACGCCGCGCAGGCCAAATCGAACTGAGGGGATTTCGCATGACGACCACCGCAACCGACGGCATCGTGCCGAAATTCATCCAGATCCATTTCCTTGCGGCATGGCCGGGCGCATTGCTCAACCGCGACGATGCCGGCCTCGCCAAGCGCCTGCCCTTCGGCACCGCCACCCGCACGCGGGTGTCGTCGCAATGCCTGAAGCGCCACTGGCGCATGGCCGACGATCCCCGCGCGCTGCACGAACTGGCGAAGCGCAACGGCGTCGAGGGCGTCCGCTCGAAACAGGCGATCGAGCGCGAGGTCACCGGCCCACTGCGCGCCCGGTTCGACAAGGACATGGTCGACGCGGTCGAGGAAGCGTTCATCACCAAATTCTATGGCAAGAACGCGAAGGACAAGCAGCAGCGGCAGGCGTTGCTGTTCGGTCGCCCCGAACTGGCATGGCTGGCGTCCGAGGCCGAACGCCTGCTCGCCGAGAGCGCCAGCGCGGCCGGCGTGAAGGCGGCGGCCGATATCTGGGTCAAGGAACAGAAGAACAATCTGAACCAGTTGCGCGATCAGAACCTGCTGGCGGCATCGCTGGAGGCGGCATTGTTCGGACGGATGGTGACCAGCGACACCCGCGCCAATCGCGACGCGGCGATCCATGTCGCCCATGCCTTCACCGTCCATGCGATGCAGGCCGAGACCGATTATTTCACCGTCGTCGACGACCTCCGCGACCGGGAACAGGGTGACGATGCCGGGGCCGCCGGCGTATTCGACACCGAACTGACCTCCGGCCTCTATTATGGCTATGTCGTGGTCGATGTGCCGCTGCTGGTATCGAACCTGACCGGCTGCGACCGCAAGGACTGGACCGGCGACCACGACCGCGCGCTGGCGGCGCAGGTGGTCGAGCATCTCGTTCACCTTGTCGCCGAAATCTCGCCAGGGGCCAAGAAGGGATCGACCGCACCCTATAGTCGCGCCGAACTGGTGCTGGTGGAGGCGGGCGACCGTCAGCCGCGTACGCTGGCCAACGCCTTTCGCGATGCGATCGCGACCGATCACGATCCCGAAGGCTCGCTCGGTCAACGCACGGCGCACGCGATGGCAAAGCACCTCGCCGATTATGATACTCTCTACGAAACCGGCGAAGCCCGCCGCCTTACCGCGATGCCCGACCTGGCGCTGACCGGCATCGCCAACGGCCCGCTGCGGGAATTGGCCACCTGGGCCGGATCGGTCGTGCGGGACGCGGCTGCGTGAAACACCTGTTGCTCGATTGCGACGCGCCGTTGATGAGCTTCGGCGGCGATCTGGTCGATGCCTATGGCGTGGTGCGCGATTTTCCATCGAAATCGATGGTCGCCGGGCTGTTCGCCAATGCGCTCGGCTGGGAACGCTTCGACGTCGATGCCCATGCCGCGTTGCAGGGGCGGCTGGTGATCGGATCGGCGCGCGTGGTAGAGGGTCGGCGCGAGCGCGAGTTCCAAACCGCCCAGCTCGGTGCCAATGATCGCGGCTGGACCACGCGCGGCCGGGTAGAGGGGCGTGCGGGCGGTGCCGACACCTATAAATCGCCACATATCCGCTATCGCGACATGGATGCCGATGCCCGCGTCCTGATCGCATGTCGGCTGGAGCCTGCGGACGCCGCGCCCGATCTCGATGCGTTGGCGGAGGCGCTGCGCCGCCCCGAACGTCCGCTGTTTCTGGGCCGCAAGCCTTTCCTACCGTCGCGCCCGCTGCTGTTGGGCGAGGTGGAGGCCGACACCATCCCCGACGCGCTGGCGCTGGGGTTCGCGAAGATCGAGCTTCGCCGCCCCGCCGCGATCCGCGCGCAATGGCCGTTCGGCGAACCGACCGGCGGCGTCGTTGCACAGGATGCGCAGACCGAGGAACTGACCGACGAACGCCACTGGCCCGCCGGGGTCCATGCCGGGCTGCGTCGGGTGATGGTCGGACGGCTCGACTGGCCGGCGGTGACGCCGTGACCCTGCATCTGGCCCGCATCGGCATCCATGTCCGGGCGCTGGCGGCGTTCGCGGTGGCGCGGCGGCTGAGCGATGAGGATCTGGGCTATGCGCTGCATGCCGCACTCCTCGCACGGTTCGGCGATGCCGCGCCGCGCCCGTTCCGGTTCCTGCCCGACCATGGGAAGGGGCCGCATCTGCTGGGCTATGTTCGGGATCGTACCGCGTTCGACGACGCCGCAGCATTGCCCCCGACCGATACCGAGGTGCAGGCGGTGTTCGACGGCGAGCCTCAGCTACAGCCGATGCCCGGGACCTGGCGGGAAGGCGCGCGCTATGGCTTCGAAGTGCGGGTGCGCCCGGTCGTGCGGTTCGGCAAGACGGTTCGCGCGGCACGGGCCGGTCGCTCCGACGCATGGCAGCGCAACGCCGGGGAGATCGACGCCCATGTCGCCGCGCGCGAACGGATCGAACGGGCGGGCGGCGATCCCGACACGGTCGACCGGGCGGCGGTCTATATCGACTGGCTCGCAACCCGCCTCGCCGGTGCCGCGACGCTGGACCATGCCGACCTCCGTCTGTTCCGTCGCACGCGCGCCTTGCGCAACACCCATCGCAGCGAAGGACGCCGCACCCACCGGGTCGAAGGGCCAGACGCGCTGATCGGCGGAACGCTGACGATCGCCGATCCGGTGGTCTTCGCCGACTTGCTTGCCAAGGGGATCGGGCGGCATTCGGGCTTCGGCTATGGCATGTTGCTGCTCGCGCCACCGAACCGGGCCGGGTAGATGCTGTCGGGTCGCCTCGGCCTTGAAAAGGCGCGTATCCCCCATGCCGATCGGCAAGGGCTGGTATGGCTGGATCGCGGACGGCTGGAGGTGGAGGATGGCTGTCTGCGGTTCGTGACGGCGGGTGGCGGGGCGCTGGGCGCGGGCGATTACCAGATTCCGTATCACGCCATCTCGATCGTGCTGCTGGGACCGGGGTCGAGCGTCACCCATGACGCGCTGCGCCTGCTCGCCCGCCATGGTTGCGCCTTGGCGGCGATCGGCGACGGCGCGGTCCGTTTCTACACCGCGCCGCCGCTGATGCCCGACAGTTCGGCGCTGGCCCGCGCGCAGGTTCGCCGCTGGGCCGATCCGAAGCTGCGCATGGAAACCGCGCGCGCGATGTACGCGATGCGCTTCGGCGAAATCGTACGGACCCGCGACGTCGCCGTGCTGCGCGGACAGGAAGGCGCGCGGATCAAGCGCGCTTATGTCCTCGCCGCCGAACGCCACGGCATCGTGTGGAACGGTCGCCGCTACGACCGCGAAAACCCGGAGGCCGGTGACCTCGCCAACCAGGCGATCAACCATGCCGGATCGGCGATGACCGCTGCCGCAGCGGTTGCCGTCGCCGCGACCGGCGCGATCCCGCAACTGGGCTTCGTCCACGAAGATTCTGGGCAGAGTTTCGTGCTCGATATCGGCGACCTGTATCGCCACGACGTGCTGCTCGACATCGCCTTCGGTGCGGTGCGCGAAGCGCGGGCACGGGGGGCTGCGCCGATCGAACGGCTGGTCCGCAAACGCGCCGCCCTGCTCTTCCGCCAGCGCAGTGTCATCCCCGGCATGATCGACCGGATAAAGGCATTGTTGATGCCGGCCAGCGCGACGGAACCGCCCGGTTCATCTGCCGTGACGCCGCTCCCGTCCGATCCGGGCTGACGCCGTGCCGCTGACCGTCGTCATCACCCGCGACGTCGAGGATCGCTATCGCGGCTTCCTCGGCTCGGCGATGCTCGAACTCGCCCCCGGCGTCTATGCCCAGCCCCGCATGAGCGCCGGCGTGCGCGGCCGCATCTGGACCGTCGTCGAGGAATGGCACACCCGCCTGCGCCGTGGCAGCATCGTCATGTGCTGGGCCGAACCGGCATCGGCGGGTGGTCTCGGCCTGTCGGTCCTTGGCGAACCGCCCAAGGACGTGGTCGCGCATGACGGCATCCTCCTCGTCCGCCGCGCATTGTCGGGACGCCAGATGCCAGAACCGCCGGGGTGAGGCTTTGAAGGGTGCGCGACAGGCGATCTTTGACATCGTGAACGAAACGAGGCAGTTGACCGGCAGAGTCTCCCCCGCACCCGCGGGGATCGACCCAAGGCGTCGGACTGAGCTTCCCTTGCGCGCGCGTCTCCCCCGCACCCGCGGGGATCGACCCAAATCAGGCGGCGGCGATCTTGCGAAGGTCGGGTCTCCCCCGCACCCGCGGGGATCGACCCGCAGCCTTCTTCGCGCCCTTCAGCGCCCGAGCGTCTCCCCCGCACCCGCGGGGATCGACCCTCGGTCTCCCCCGCACCCGCGGGGATCGACCCGCAGCCTTCTTCGCGCCCTTCAGCGCCCGAGCGTCTCCCCCGCACCCGCGGGGATCGACCCGGATGGCATGACCGTCACGCTCGACTGCCGGCGTCTCCCCCGCACCCGCGGGGATCGACCCGGGTCTGCGGACCGAGAACGCCCGCCCGCCCGGTCTCCCCCGCACCCGCGGGGATCGACCCGACGGCGATATCGTCGTGCCGGTCGATGCGCGGTCTCCCCCGCACCCGCGGGGATCGACCCCAGGTGCGCAAAGCGGCCCGGTCGTCACGCCAGTCTCCCCCGCACCCGCGGGGATCGACCCCACCCTGTCCCGGCGCAATACCGGCACCGGGCGTCTCCCCCGCACCCGCGGGGATCGACCCCATGCGCAGGGGATGCAGCCGGCGACTGGTGCGTCTCCCCCGCACCCGCGGGGATCGACCCTTCGGGCAGTTCATGGCGAAGCTGACCGGCGTGTCTCCCCCGCACCCGCGGGGATCGACCCGGCTCAAGCTGGACCAGAAGGGTAAGGCACCCGTCTCCCCCGCACCCGCGGGGATCGACCCTTCGATCAGTTCGTCGCGATGCTTGTCCGAAGGTCTCCCCCGCACCCGCGGGGATCGACCCCTGACGAACAGACAGACGCACAAGCCGTCGCGGTCTCCCCCGCACCCGCGGGGATCGACCCCAGTCGTCGACCCTCATTACCAACGTCACGGAGTCTCCCCCGCACCCGCGGGGATCGACCCTTCCTCGACAGCGTCTGGCAGCGGCAGGAGGCGTCTCCCCCGCACCCGCGGGGATCGACCCTTGCGTACCCACGCGCGGCGGCTGCGCCACACGTCTCCCCCGCACCCGCGGGGATCGACCCCGGGTTGGGGCGCTCCCCAAGCGTGATCTATCGTCTCCCCCGCACCCGCGGGGATCGACCCTCTTTTCTTGCCGCGCGTAATAACAGGATTGAGTCTCCCCCGCACCCGCGGGGATCGACCCGTCGTCGGCCGAGTGATCTTCATCGGGCGGGTGTCTCCCCCGCACCCGCGGGGATCGACCCTTCGACGCTGCCTTCATCGATGAGGGTGAGAGGTCTCCCCCGCACCCGCGGGGATCGACCCTCGACCGGCTGCTTGTCACACAGCGCATTGTAGTCTCCCCCGCACCCGCGGGGATCGACCCTTTAGCGTTTGTCTGCAAGGCGGCGCTTCGGGGTCTCCCCCGCACCCGCGGGGATCGACCCTGCCAACAGCATCTCAGGCGTCGCACCATTGGGTCTCCCCCGCACCCGCGGGGATCGACCCAACGCCCCGCTCAAAGGCTTCCGCAGCGACACGTCTCCCCCGCACCCGCGGGGATCGACCCATTGTCAAAATCGATCGCATCCCCGACTGCGAGTCTCCCCCGCACCCGCGGGGATCGACCCGATCTTGACGATACGCATTTGCTATTCGATCAGTCTCCCCCGCACCCGCGGGGATCGACCCTTGTCCGCCGCTAATGATATCTTTGTCGGTAAGTCTCCCCCGCACCCGCGGGGATCGACCCAACAAGCCGGATCATTGGAACGATGACGTTCCGTCTCCCCCGCACCCGCGGGGATCGACCCGCCGCGACGTGCAAGCGGCCGAGGCCCGGTCCGTCTCCCCCGCACCCGCGGGGATCGACCCCGTGTTGGTTCCCAGCGCCGTAATTTCTAAGCGTCTCCCCCGCACCCGCGGGGATCGACCCGGTTTCAAGCGGCTCGGCATCTTCGTGAAACAGTCTCCCCCGCACCCGCGGGGATCGACCCGAGACGCTGAACGGTTGGCACCAGATTCCCGGGTCTCCCCCGCACCCGCGGGGATCGACCCGCGCCACATACCGCAGATCTTCATCTGTGGCGGTCTCCCCCGCACCCGCGGGGATCGACCTTTGGCTGCAGGTATCGCGGGAGGCGCGAAGATGTCTCCCCCGCACCCGCGGGGATCGACCCAACGACGGCGTGGTGAAGGTATCAGCCGCCGGGTCTCCCCCGCACCCGCGGGGATCGACCCACGCCAGCGAATTTGCTGCGAAGCTGTGGAAGGTCTCCCCCGCACCCGCGGGGATCGACCCTTCTCCCTTCCCGACCAGCGCGAAGGGCAGATGTCTCCCCCGCACCCGCGGGGATCGACCCTTTGCCAAGGATCGAAGCCTTTTCCGCGTCGTGTCTCCCCCGCACCCGCGGGGATCGACCCTGGCCGACACCTACGTCTTCGACACCGATCTTGTCTCCCCCGCACCCGCGGGGATCGACCCGACGCGACGGTGACGTTGACGGTGGAGCAATGGTCTCCCCCGCACCCGCGGGGATCGACCCGCGGTGCTTGCCGGGACGTCGTCGATGTTCGCGTCTCCCCCGCACCCGCGGGGATCGACCCGTTGATAAGCTGTTGGCGGTCTCCCGGATCGGGTCTCCCCCGCACCCGCGGGGATCGACCCATTCGACAGACTTCCTCGACGCTCATCCCGCGGTCTCCCCCGCACCCGCGGGGATCGACCCAAGCCAAGCCGCCGTTGCTAGGCAGCAAGAGTGTCTCCCCCGCACCCGCGGGGATCGACCCCAATACCCGGATGGAATGTAGAAGAGCATCCCGTCTCCCCCGCACCCGCGGGGATCGACCCTCTCCTGCCATGTGTATGCTCCTCAGGCTTGGGTCTCCCCCGCACCCGCGGGGATCGACCCACGACATGGATCGAGTCATCGCCCTTGCGCTTGTCTCCCCCGCACCCGCGGGGATCGACCCGCGGTCTAATGTCGAAAATCGAAAACGTGCCGGTCTCCCCCGCACCCGCGGGGATCGACCGACGACCGGCCCTTCAAGGATGGTGCCGCCGACGTCTCCCCCGCACCCGCGGGGATCGACCCTATGCCACGTCGATCATCTGCTGGAGCTGGCGGTCTCCCCCGCACCCGCGGGGATCGACCCGCCAGCAATGTCGTTCGCCGCACCTTCAATGTGTCTCCCCCGCACCCGCGGGGATCGACCCATCACCCTGGGCGGGCGCGGCGATCGGATCATGTCTCCCCCGCACCCGCGGGGATCGACCCCAGACGCCCGGCTTAAAGACCTGCTCGGCCCAGTCTCCCCCGCACCCGCGGGGATCGACCCCCGGCAGCGGTGTTCGGCACCGGACGCTTTCCGTCTCCCCCGCACCCGCGGGGATCGACCCAACATTCGCGGCGGGTATATTCAGGGTGGCCCGTCTCCCCCGCACCCGCGGGGATCGACCCTGCCTTGCGAGCGGACATGTCAGGCAGGGCAAGTCTCCCCCGCACCCGCGGGGATCGACCGGCGACGCGCGCGAGCGTGCGCTGCTCGACTGGGTCTCCCCCGCACCCGCGGGGATCGACCCGTCGCGTCCTGTAGCGCCTGTGTGTCGGCGATGTCTCCCCCGCACCCGCGGGGATCGACCCGATATATACGGAAATATCATGTCGCGCACAGGGTCTCCCCCGCACCCGCGGGGATCGACCCGACCGGAAGAACCCTTTGCCTTGCTCCAATCCGTCTCCCCCGCACCCGCGGGGATCGACCCCGCCTCGTGGATATCCTCGAAACGCGCATAGGGTCTCCCCCGCACCCGCGGGGATCGACCCCCTGTTGGCTGTAGTATGCGCCATCTCCCGTCGTCTCCCCCGCACCCGCGGGGATCGACCCTGGATCAGCGGACAAAGCTGGCGCTCGAAGCGGTCTCCCCCGCACCCGCGGGGATCGACCCTTCGCCAGCGCCATTTCCTGCGCCTTCTCGACGTCTCCCCCGCACCCGCGGGGATCGACCCCGGTCCGCAACGCGAAGAAGCCGAACGGCTGCGTCTCCCCCGCACCCGCGGGGATCGACCCTTCCGTGAAGAGACTTCCGGGAGCATACTTCCGTCTCCCCCGCACCCGCGGGGATCGACCCGCGGCCGGCATGGTCGCGGAAGGCACGGCCAAGTCTCCCCCGCACCCGCGGGGATCGACCCTTCCGTGAAGAGACTTCCGGGAGCATACTTCCGTCTCCCCCGCACCCGCGGGGATCGACCCGCGCCTGAACCAAAGCCGCGTGGCCCGCGAGCGTCTCCCCCGCACCCGCGGGGATCGACCCCCCGCCCATTGCTCGCTTGTCAGCCCTGCCGGGTCTCCCCCGCACCCGCGGGGATCGACCCCATGATCCTTGTCCCCGTCCGGCTTTCGCCCCGTCTCCCCCGCACCCGCGGGGATCGACCCAGAATGCGACGATCGTCCGCAAGCAGGCGGAGGTCTCCCCCGCACCCGCGGGGATCGACCCCACGGCAAGAGCGACCGCGCGCTTATCCCTAGGTCTCCCCCGCACCCGCGGGGATCGACCCGTTCTGCGGTAGGTCGAAGGTGGTCGCGATGAGTCTCCCCCGCACCCGCGGGGATCGACCCTGGCGCTGTGCTGTCGGCGTCTGGCCCTGTGAGTCTCCCCCGCACCCGCGGGGATCGACCCGGCGTTCGTATCGCCGGCGTCGGGATCGATATGTCTCCCCCGCACCCGCGGGGATCGACCCCACGATGAGTAACGAAACCGGGAACCATAACCGTCTCCCCCGCACCCGCGGGGATCGACCCGTTGACGGTCTGCGTCATGCGGTCGCCGATCGGTCTCCCCCGCACCCGCGGGGATCGACCCTTGCGCGCACGCACCGCCGATTCCAGACCCAGGTCTCCCCCGCACCCGCGGGGATCGACCCGCGACAGCTCGGCGCAGACCGTCAATCGCGTCGTCTCCCCCGCACCCGCGGGGATCGACCCCTCCTCAATGCGTCGCTTGGTCCCGGCCTCGAGTCTCCCCCGCACCCGCGGGGATCGACCCATGTTCTGCTGGAGGTCGAGCGCAACGCGCTGGTCTCCCCCGCACCCGCGGGGATCGACCTTGCGTGAACAAGACGCCGTTCAAAGTCCCGCCGTCTCCCCCGCACCCGCGGGGATCTACCCCGGCCCGTCGTTCTTCCAGGTTACCATGCTCGGTTTCCCCCGCACCCAGGGACTGTTTACACGAGGCGCGTTTTGGATTCTTCTGTGTTCCTTTGATTTGGGACGGGGAGGACAGGATGCGTTGTCCAGCGTGCGAGGGACCGACCTGATCAAGCGGGGCCGCAAGTCGGGCAATCAGCGCTATGTGTGCCGGGCCTGCGGTCGATACTGCACCGACAGCCAGCCCAGGTTCAGTGCCGAGACGAAAGCCCTGGCGATCGAGATGTACATGAA